>CAYNBK010000010.1:0-13229 GCA_964395485.1 uncultured Pseudomonadales bacterium | reverse complement strand
CGGCCAGCTTGACCCTTTGGTAGAGTATAAAAAAGAGGCTTTTGCCATGTTTGAGCAGCTGGTTGCCAGTATTGACTATGAGATTGTCCGCAAAATTTTCCGGGTGCAAGTAGGTGAGCCGCGTCCTTTAGTAGTGCCCTCGCAAATGGTGGCAGAAAAAAAAGAACTGGAGCCGATGGCGCCGGCTTCAGCCAATCAATCATCAAGCATTGATCATCAACCTTTGGTAAAATCAGTTGTTTCCGGCAAAAAGAAAATTGGCCGCAACGATCCTTGCTGGTGCGGAAGCGGGAAAAAATGGAAAAAATGCCATTATCCTGAAATTCAATAAACAACAACCTCGTAGGTTGTTTACTCAAGACACCTCGTAAAATTAATTAATAAAAAAATGAAAAAACTAAAACTTATTTTCAGTATTATCGTTTGCCAGCTGGTGGGAATTATTTGCTCTGTTTTTACCAAGCCGGCCATTAATGGCTGCTATGCCAGTTTGCAAAAACATAGCTTGCGCTAAGCACTTTACGGTCAGCCTTATTTTTTGGACTGAAACAACCTGCATTAGCACTGGGATAAATACTGATCTGGCGGCTTGCGATTTTGATTACAATTTATAAATTTTATCCGCTTTCAAAAACCGCCGCCTTACTGCTTTTACCGTATATTGTCTGGGTGAGTTTTGCCGCTGTTGTATTAAACTTTTCAATTTTGACTCTTAATCCATCACCCATCACCCATCAACTATAAATCTACTCTATCGGTATTTGCAGTTCGGTGATGCAGTCTTCTTCTTTGTTTCCGCCCAGCGGACCTTTTAGGTAGATTTCCCGTTCGGCTATCTGCGGATGACGCCTTAGTTTGTTTTGTGTCACAAATTTATTTACATACTGCCAGACATAGGACAAGTATGAATAGGGCCCGAAGTGAGTATAATAAACAGCTTTATGGGTAGGGACGCGGTAGATTTTTAGTTTGCCACCCTTTTTGCTATTGTATGGGTTTATCAGTATTCCGGTAGTCATTGTGCTTCCATGCGGCCGGTAGCCCGGTTCATAAAAAACAGTCAGGCCGGTACTCACGGCCTTTTTTTCTCCCAGTTTGGCAAATATTTCCTGCTGGTATTTGTTTATATCAACATAACGGCCTTTTTTATCTTCGCCAAAAAAGCGAAAAGCTTTAACTGTCTTTATTTTGGGGACTACGATGGGTTTTTTGTTTTTCAAGTTTTCAATATATTCGGAGATTCTGGCGAGTTTTTTTTCCAGGCTTACTTTTTCTTTTTCCAGGATATGTTTTTGGGTATCAAAAAGATTGCCAAGCTTCCCGTCGTTTTTAAGATAGCTTTTTGTCTCTTTTAGTTTAAGGCCAAAATCTTTGAGCATTTGGATTTTTTGGAAAACAAGCACCTGCTGGGGTTCATAAAAGCGAAAGCCTCTATCATTCAGCATTTTTGGTTTCAGAAGCCCGATGCGGTCGTAGTGGAGAATAGTTTTTTTACTGCTACTGCACAGCTCGGCAAAGGCTTTGGTATTAAGCATGACTTTATTATAACCAAAACTCTAAATATCTAAAACTCTCAAACTCTATTTTCCCAAAGAACCCCAGGGGTTGCCTTTAGGCACCCCCCGGGGTTAAGGAATTAAAATTGTCTCTTGCCTATGACCCAAGGGTATAGTCTATAGTATCGTCATGACTTTTATTAAGATTAGAAATGCTCACGAACACAACCTGAAAAATCTTGATCTGGGTATACCCAGGAACAAGCTGGTGGTTTTTACCGGGGTTTCAGGTTCAGGCAAGTCATCTTTGCTTTTTGACACTATTTATACCGAGGCGCAAAGGCAGTATTTGGAATGTCTTAGTGTTTATGCCCGCGCCCGCCTGCCAAAATTGTCCCGGCCAAAAGCAGGGGAAATAAGTGGTCTTTCTGCCGCTTTGGTTTTAGACCAGAAAAGAATGGGCCGAAATCCCCGTTCCACTGTCGGTACAGTGACGGAAATTTACGCTTTGCTTAGGCTTTTGTACTCGCGCTGCGGGACTCCGCGGATAGGTGACTCAAACCTTTTTTCATTTAACAACCCGGAGGGTGCCTGTCCGGTTTGCCGTGGTTTGGGTGAAAAAATGGTTCTGAATATGGACAGTCTGCTTGATAGGCAAAAGTCTCTTGCAGGAGGCGCAATTCTTCATTCTGAGTACCGCCTGGGCGGGCGGAGATGGAATATTGTCAGGGCTAGCGGCTTTTTTGACATGGATAAACCGGTTAAGGAATTTAGTAAAAAAGAATTAGACTGCCTTTTGTACAGTCGTCATATCAAATTAAACCAGAAAGATACCAGCGGTTTTATCCAGAGCTACAGTTTTGAAGGTATTGTTATTGGTATCATGCGCCGGCGTTTAGATAAAAGGGGACTTTCTATCTCAGCCGACGGTCGGGATACACGCTTTTTTAGTCTAAGTTTTTGCGATATTTGCGGCGGTTCCAGACTAAACAAAAAAGCCAACAAAGTCAAAATAAACGGAGCCAGTATTGGTGAACTGGCGGCCATGGAATTAACAGAGCTTTATCGTTTTGTTAGTCAGATAAAAAGTCCGGTAGCAGAACCGATAATTCGTAAAATAAAGGATGGCTTATCTTCTTTGCTTGGTATAGGAGTAGGATATCTATCTTTGAACAGACCGGTTGGGACTTTATCCGGCGGCGAATCCCAGCGGGTGAAAATGTCCAAACAGTTGCAAAGCGACCTTATAGAGATGCTTTATATTTTGGACGAGCCGAGTATTGGTTTGCATCCTAAGGACATTGATAGCTTATTAGTAGTCTTACAAAAATTAAGGGATAAGGGTAACAGTGTATTGGTAGTAGAACATGACCCGGCCGTTATTAAAGCCGCTGATTACATTGTTGATGTTGGTCCTGGTGCCGGTAGATACGGCGGTAGTTTGGTTTATGCCGGGGAAGCAAAAGGGCTTTCGAGAGTAAAAAGATCCCGTACTGCCAGTTATTTGAATAAAAAAAGCACTATTTTAGTAAAAAAGTCTCGCCAGGCACAGGGCTTTTTCCAGATAGAAAAAGCCAATCTGCACAATTTAAAAAATATTAGCGTCAATATGCCAAAGGGTGTTTTTCTTTGCATTACCGGAGTAGCCGGTTCGGGTAAAAGCACCTTGATAAATGATATATTTGTGCCGTCTCATCCGGAGGCAATTGTCGTTACCCAAAATCAGGTAGGCAAGAATATCCGTTCTTGCCCGGCTTCATATATTGGTATTATGGGAGCGATAAGAAGCATTTTCGGGCGGTATTTTAACAAATCTGCCTCTCTTTTTAGTTTTAATTCGGCTGGTGCCTGTCAAAAATGCCATGGTTTGGGTTTTGCCAAAATCGACATGCATTTTCTAGGTTCGATAAAAATAGTTTGTAGCTTGTGCCGCGGCCGTCGTTTCCGCCAGGAGGTATTAAATCTGAGGTTAAAAGGAAAAAATATGAATGACATTTTGCACATGACCGTTAAAGAAGCAGAGCAGTTTTTTGACAACACGCGCATAAATTATTCTCTTGGATTGTTAGAGGAAGTAGGTTTAGGCTACTTGGAACTGGGCCAAGCTTTACCCAGTTTGTCTGGCGGAGAGTCACAGCGGATCAAGCTGGTCAAAGAACTTAGCAAAAGCGGCCGGATTTATGTTTTAGATGAGCCGACCACCGGTCTTCATATGGCAGACATTGCTAAATTGCTTGCTGTGTTAAATAAATTGGTGGATAGAGGAAATTCCCTTATTGTAATAGAGCACAATTTGGACATTATTTCTCAGGCGGATTGGATTATCGATCTTGGGCCTGGCGGGGGAAACAAAGGAGGAAGATTGATAGCTCAAGGCACGCTAAAAGATATAGTCAGGGTAAAAAAATCAGCTACGGCTCAGTATCTGCAATCACTGCCAAAGGGCAAAGATGGCTAACTTTGTATTTATTCAGTCAAAACCGCTTAAAAATTTCTGCCGGCTGACTGTCAATTTATTTTGGATTTTAAAATTAAGTTTTCGGGCAAGCGGTCTTCGTTTTTGTGTCCGAATTGTTGCCACCATCCTTTTTGTTTTTTTTCCCATTTTTTCGGCTTGGATTCTGCGGAGCATTCTTAATAATATCTTATCCGGGGACGTTTTCGGCAATATAATTTTGCTGATTTTTCTAAAAATATTTTTTGATTTGGGTACTTATTTTCTTGACAGTTTACTGGAGGGAATATTCAAAATTATGCGATTTGATCTCGAGCGTTATTTTGTCAGAACAGTGCTTAATAAATTAAATAGTCTTGATTTGGCTTTTTTTGAAAATAGCAGCTTTTTGGATTTAAAGCAAAAAGTTACCGACAGTTATGTTGATAGACCAACTGAGTTTTTAAATGTTGCCTTTTGGAGCCTGTACAATCTTTTGCAGGTTTTTGTTCAGGGGGCAATAATTCTTCATGCCAACTTCTTGTGGCTTGTTTCGCTTTTGCTTTTTCAACTTCCGGCTTTAATAATATTGGTTCGGATCGGGCAGTCAGCCTGGAATATTTGGAGCGCAGACACTTTAACCCGCCGTAAATTTGCTTATTTCTCCGGCCTTTTTTCCAACCTTGCCTATATTAAGGAATTTAAATTATATAATCTCGGGCATTTTTTTATCGATAGGGTGATGACGCTTATAGGCAAATTTCACCAAAGCCAGGAGCAGATTGAAAGAAAAAGAATAATAAAAGGTTTCTTGGCCATTCTACTATCGTCTTTGCCGATTTTTTATATCAGCTACGGTCTGTTGTATTCGCTCGCCAGGAAGTTATTGAGCGTTGGCGATTTTACTTTTTATACTACTAGCCTGGCGGTTTTTTACCTGGCTTTGCAGAATTTGGTAAAAAATATCAACTATGGTTACGAGAATAACCTTTATATAAAAGATATTAGGAAGTTTCTGCAATTATCAAGCAGGATAGAAATTAACATGGAAGAAAAATTATTAAAAAAAAGGATTAATGTTCAAGTACCTTCAATCAAATTTGATAAAATCAGTTTTTCCTACCCGGGCAGCAGGCGACAGGTTTTCAGCAATTTCTCTTTGTCAATAAAGCCGGGCCAGAAGCTGGCGCTGGTAGGAGAAAATGGATCGGGTAAAACCACCCTGGTTAAACTGTTGTGCCGTTACTACGACGTCGATAAGGGCAAAATTATGCTAAGCGGTATTGATATAAAGGAGATTCCTTTGCAAGTGCTGCGATCTTACTTCTCGGTTTTATTTCAGGACTTTGTCGGATACGATATGACTGTAAAAGAAAATATTGTTCCCGGTTATGACCAGAAGATATACAGGAGAAGGATAATAAAATCAGCCAAGATGGCAGGAGCTCATAGCTTTATTCTCGCTTTGCCAGAAAGATATGATCAGTTATTGGGCACTGCTTTTACTAACGGTGAACAGTTATCTGCTGGTCAGTGGCAAAGGATAGCTTTAGCAAAAGTGTTTATGCGGGAAAGCCCGGTCATAATATTGGATGAACCGACTGCCGCCGTAGACGCCAAAGCAGAGCATGATATTTTCAGGCGAGTAATGAAGTTAATCGAAAGAAAAACAGTCCTAATGATTTCTCATCGTTTTTCTAGCGTTAGGACAGCGGACAAGATTATAGTTCTTGATAATGGGAAAATAAAAGAAGGGGGAACACATAAAGAATTGATGGCAGCAAACGGCAAATACGCCTATCTTTTTAATCTTCAGGCAGAAGGCTATAAGTAACTTGACAGCTCTTGATATAAAAAAAATCTATTTTATAATATCGGTATGACAATTAGCTTTGGCGATTTTAAAAAGCTGGATATTCGTATTGGTACGATCGAGTCGGTGGAGAAAATCCCGGGGGCAGATAAACTGTTAAAGTTTGTCATTGATCTTGGCAGTGAAAAACGGCAGATTGTGGCTGGTATGGCCCCATGGTATCCGGATCCTTCGGTACTTATTGGCAAGCAATTGACTGTGCTTTTGAACCTCGAGCCGCGCAAATTTATGGGCTATGAAAGCCAGGGCATGATACTGGCGGCTGATGATGGGCAAAACCCGGTTTTTTTAGTGCCGGAAAAAACCATCGCCGCCGGTTCAGTGGTAAGGTAGCAGGCTTTGTGCTAAAATATTTTTAATGCCAGAAAAAACTATTTCTCTACCGCTTTCTGCCTCATTTTTAGATACAAAAACACTTTTTACCGGGCTTTCTTTTTTGAGTTTTGCTATTCCTTTTTTGCTGGCAGGGCCGCAGCTGCTGGTCGGCACCCTGGTAAATACAGCGCTTTTTGCCGCCGCCTTATACCTACCCAAAAAATACCTGCCTCCGCTTGTATTTTTTCCCAGTTTGGCAGTTTTATCCCGTGGCCTTATTTTTGGCCCATTTACATTTTTTTTGGCCTTTTTCCTGCCGTTTATTTGGGCGGGGAATTATGTTCTAATCTTAGTTTTTCAGAAAAGTATTAAGCTGGGTTTTCTGCCGGCCGTTATAATGTCAGCCTTGTTTAAACAAGGTTTGTTATATTCAGCCGCCGGAATATATTTTAAGCTCCACTTGGTACCGGCCATATTTTTACAAAGCATGGGCATATTTCAGTTTTTCACCGCACTTGCCGGTGGTTTTATCAACCTAGTAGGTTGCTATATCTTGGCACCTCGTAAAAAATGAATAACTATAGTCCCGAATTGAACGAATTTTTAAACCTGCTTGATAAAAAATCCAGGATGCTGGCCATGTTAGCCCCCTCATTTATTATTGATTTTAACTATCCGCAGATTATATCCAGCCTGAAAAAACTTGGCTTTTCTTATGTTTTGGAGGTGGCTCGTGGTGCCCAGGAAACCAACCGTCAACTAAAAGATCTTTTGCAAAAATATCCCAACCGCCGTTTTATCACCAGCCCTTGTCCGACCACGGTTCGGCTGATTAAAAGCAAATACCCCCACCTGTTGGACAACTTAGCCAAGATTGATTCGCCTATGTCGGCTACGGCCAAACTAGCCTCAGTTAAATATCCTGGCTACCGGCCGGTGTTTATCGGTCCCTGTATTGCTAAAAAATTGGAATCAAAAGAAGACTGGCCAGAGCTAAAAATTTTGGTTCTGACTTATAAAGAGTTAAAAGAAGCATTCAAAATAAGAAATGTGGCCGAGGCAGAAAAAGAGGAGTTGGTTTTTTTTGATGAGGCGGGAAAAAGCACCCGTATGTATCCTGTTTCCGGTGGCTTGGCTCATTCGGCCGGATTAAATGATATTTTGACTGACGAGGAGTATGATGTTATTTCCGGCCGCGAGCTGGTAGAAAAGACCCTGGGTGAATTTCCTCAAAGCAAACTGAGATTGCTTGATATTTTGTACTGCGATGGCGGCTGTATTTCCGGTCCAGGCATAGTCAGCGGCTTAGATATTAATCAAAAAAGGCAAAAAGTAATTTCTTATTGGGCCAAAGGGATAGCATGAAGCGGTGCATCATTATTATCTTTGTTTTGCTCTTGGTCTTTTCAGCCGCTGTTTATTTTTCAATTAACAAATACAAACTAGTTTTAAGCAAGTCCAGTTTTAACACTTTTGCCAATTTTTTGGAAAACCCGCCCACCAGGATCCACTTGGCTTCTTTTTCCAAAAATATAAAAGAGGAGGTAAAAAATACCGCTAAAGTTATTAGTATTAATCCCAAGGATAAAAAAAACTATGAACTTGGTCTTGCGGCCGCCTCGCAGAATAATTGGGACGAGGCTATTGGCGATTGGGATAAAATTGCCACCAGCTCCTTTTATTACCAGAAAATTATCAAAAAAGAGTATATTCCCCACCTTAAGCCGGACGGTGAGTTGGTTCAGCTAGTAAATTACCGTTTGGCTCATGATCCCAGCTGGGCAGAACTAGTAGATTTCCTCAATAAAGACGATACTGATGATCATCCTTATGAAGACGACAGCTTTGTTTGTACTAACTTTGCCGAGACTCTTCATAACCGCGCCGAGCGGGCAGGCATTAGAGCCGCTTATGTTGGTATCAGCTTTCCTGTTGAACCAGGCCATGCTTTAAATGCTTTTCAAGCTACCGATAAGGGTCTGGTTTATGTTGATGACACCGGTGTTGGCTATGAAAAGCAAAGAGAGGATTTTCTAAATCAAGAAGGTCAAAGCTGTGAACAGGACAAGGTTGGATATGTTTTAAAGGACAAGGAATATGGCTCCATTAGTATTGATTACCAAAAATTGAACCCGACCGATTATCAATTTTACCAATCTTATGTAGAAATGTGGGGTGTAGCCAGGGCGGCGATGGAGCAGTTGTCCGGGGAGGTAGGAGACTACAACAACCAGACTAGAGAGTACGCAGAATCTGGGGACGATTTTGAAAAAGATAAAGGAATTTATGAGCAGGCAGTAGCAGACTATAACAGCAAGGTGGTTGCTTCGCAAAAAAAAATTGAAGCCAAATATGAAGAACAAAATTCTGCTTTGCAGGCGGAATTTAGCGCCTGGTCGGTAGACAAAGCTGAGTATGAAAGTGAACTGGCCGCCTATAATAGCAAAGTAGAACTATATAAAAGCGAAGCCAAAAAGGACGTGCAGGAGTTGAAAGCAGAATACGATACGCTTGAGGCCAAACGGCAGGAGCTAAACAGCCGTTTAGAAGCCTTGAACGCCAAGTCAAAAGCATTATCAGAGCAAATGCAGGCAGAAGTTGATAGTCAAAGCGGCCAGTTTAACGAAGAAAAAAAACAGCTGGAACAAAGCTATGCGGTTTTAGAGGAAAAGCAGAAAGAGTTAGCCGGGAAGTATGATGGTTTAAAAAGCCTGGGGGATGAGTTGAATGAAAAAAGCGCCGCCCAAAAGGATAAAGAAGAAGAGCTGGGTGTTTGCTTCTGGAAACCGCTGGGGGCAGTAAAAGACTTTCGGGTTTATTGGTAAATTAAGCTGTAATGGCTAGAACTCCAGGGGACGATCGGCCAACTGATGGAGCAACCCCCTGGATTAAAACCGAAAGCGTTATTTATAGTAAGCGCAAATCAAATTTACCACTTTTTGAAAATAATTTGATTTTCGCTTAGTATGCTAATCTGCTTGCAGATTAGTTTATTTAAATACAAATTCAATTTTTATATTATTGGCAAAAAAAATACAAATTTGTTTTGCCAATACTATATTTAAAAGCCATAAGCATCCAGATTAGTATTTCCGATCCGAATTCGCGGCAGTTGCAATCGTTGTTTTTGGCAGAGGGTGGAGCCGGAGACGGTAGTAAATGCCAGGCTATAGCCGTATTTTGTCAATATTTGCGAGGCGATGTTGCTGGATAGTCCATAAGGATAGGAAAATACCCTTGGCGTATTTAGACCGTGCTCGCCCAGCTGGGTATCGGCCAGCGAGATTTCTTTATCGGCCGTGTCAAGTGTAGTCATCTTTTTATAAATATTCCATCTGACTGCGAAAAGTATCTGGGGTTACTATCAGGGAGCTGGAGTTATCCTCTGCGGCTTCTTCGAGGGTTTGTATATGGTTATACATGAGAGTTGAGGCAACAGTGCGGAGACCGTAAAGATCGTTCATTTGGGCAAAAGTAAGCGGTTTTTAAAAGTAGGGGTAGGTGCAATAGTTGGTGTTGGGATAGGGGTAGCACTCGGGTTTGGAGCTAGAGTGGGCGCAAGAGCGCTTTGTTTATTAGCCAGCAGAAGGAGCAAAACCACTGCCCTTTTTCTGATAGAATCGGTAAATAGTAGGCATAAAAAAACACAAAATAAAAACAAGAATAAGCAAAACTTACTTTATTTTATTAGCTAGACAAAACTTCCGCTAAACAATAAAGCTATTATATAATAGCTTTATTGTAAGTTTAATATTATGAAAATATCGGATCCAATTTATCACATTGCGGATATAAAAGAACCAGTGATACTTGAAGTTTTATCTTCACCTGCTTTGATTAGGCTTAAGGAAATATCTCAGTACGGCCTGCCGGATGAGTATTATCATTTTTCCGGCTATAGCCGCTATGAGCACAGCCTTGGGGTAATGCTGTTGCTTCGTTTGCTTGGGAGCACATTAGAAGAGCAGATAGCCGGCTTGTTACACGACGTGTCGCATTTGGCTTTTTCTCATTTGGCAGATTGGGTTTTTGCCGGGGGGCAAAAGGGGATAGAAGAATATCAGAACCGCATTCATCAGGTTTTTATTTTCCACACAGACCTGCCGCAAATACTTGCAAAGTATAACCTTGATATTAAAAGGGTGCTTAATGAGGAGAATTATCCTCTTTTAGAAAGACTTCTGCCGGATCTTTGTGCCGATAGGGTAGACTATGCCCTGCGTGAATTTTATCACTGGCTGAAACCGGAGATTGCCCAGCCCTGCTTATCTTCTCTGACGGTATTTAATAGAAATATAGTATTTAAAAAAATTGATACAGCCTACCTTTTTAGTATAAATTATATGAGACTACAGACAGAACATTGGGGAGGCTACGAAGCGATGATGCGCTACCATCTTTTTTCAGAGCTCTTAAAAGATGCCATCAAAAAAAAACTGATTCTCAAAAAGGACTTTTACGGGACAGAAAGGCCTATTTTAGACAAGCTGGAACAAAGTTATGATAAAAATATTAATAGCGTGTTAAATATTATTAAACGCCGGCGCCTTCCTTTTTTAAAAGCAAAATACGGCAGGCATATATTAAAAAAATTTCGCTATGTGGATCCGTTGGTTTTGGTGGAAGGATCTATAAAAAGACTTAGTTTGTTGTTGCCGGGGTATTTGAAAATAATTAAAAAACATAGGCAAATAAACAAAAAGGGGCTTTTTGTTTAGGTTTAGGCTGTTGCCTTTTTATCTACAAAGCTATAGTTGACTTCGCTTTTTCTTCGGCTGTAAACTGTTATTATGGCCCAAAAAATAAACGAAAGAGTTTCCCTGCTTTTTGCTACTGCTTTTTCTGATAAAGCTAGACCCATAGAGTTTGTCTGGCGCAGTAAAGTATACAAAATAGACAAGCTTGCTTTGTATCACAACTTTTGGCGGGGAAAAGTTTTGTATCATGTTTTTTCAGTTCAAAGCCAAAATTTTTATTTTCGTTTGTCTTTAAATAGTCAAAACTTACTTTGCACCCTGGAGGAAGCGGCCGATGTTTTACCAGACTAAAGGTTTTAGCCAATCTTCGCCTGACGTTTTGCATATAGATTTAAACTCTTGTTTTGCCGCTATCGAACAGCAGGCGAATCCGATGCTCCGCGGCCGGCCGGTGGCAGTAGCCGCCTACGACAGTCCCGGCGGCTGCATCTTGGCCTCGTCAGTAGAGGCAAAAAAAATAGGAATAAAAGTAGGCATGAGAGTAAAAGATGCCAAAATAATTTGTTCGGAACTTTTAGTTTTAAAGCCAGATCCGGACAAGTACCGTTATGTTCACAAGCGGCTTTACAAAATTCTTTCTTTTTATACCGATCGTCTTTTCCCAAAATCGATAGACGAGTTTGTTTTGCATCTCGCCGGTTATCCTGCCTTAAAAAGGGGACGTATAGAACTCGGTAGAGAAATAAAGCAAAAAATAAAGAGGGAAATAGGAGAGTGGCTGACGGTTTCGATCGGCTTTGGACCAAACCGTTTTCTGGCCAAAACCGCCTCCAACTTAAACAAGCCCGACGGGCTTGATATTATTGACAAAAGCAATTTTTTCCAAATTTACAAAAAACTTTCTTTATCGGATTTATGTGGCATAGCTGGACAAAATACGCTACGTTTAAACAGGGTTGCTATATATACGGTGACGGATTTTTACCTGGCAAGCGCAAGGCAATTAAAAGCCGCCTTTGAATCAATCTTGGCCTATTTTTGGTATTTTCGGCTCCGCGGTTTGGAAGTAGATGATATTAGCCTTAAAAGAAAGAGTTATGGCCATTCTTTTGCCCTGCCTAAACCACTTAGGGATAGAAAAGAGCTTTTACCCATTTTGGCCAAACTCAGCCATAAAACCGGTCAGCGGATGCGGCAGGCCGGTTTTAAGGCCGGCGGGATTTGTTTGGCTGTAGTATATCGTGATTTTATCCATTGGCACCAAAGCCGCCAGTTGAAAAAAACTATTTTCAGCTCAAGGGATATTTTTGTAGAAGCGATTAAGCTTTTAGCTTTTTGTCCCTGGCAAAAACCAGTGCGGGAGATCGCTGTTTCTTGCTTTTCTTTGGAAAAAAACAACAACACCCAGCTTTCCTTTTGGCAAGATATTTATAAAAAAGCTGAGTTAACAGAGGCAGTGGATAAGTTAAATCGGTGCTGGGGGGATTTTACGGTTTATCCCGGCCGAATGCTTGGCACCAGTGAGCTGGTTCACGACCGCATCTCTTTCGGCGGCGTCCGCGACACCTATTCAACCTCGTAGGTTGCTATATCTTGACACCTCGTAAAAAACTAGTTAAATTATAATAATATGTCCTATTTTAAAGATCTATTAGCAACTGGAGAGATATATCATATTTACAATCGCAGCATTATTGGCGATAAGGTTTTCCCCGACAAAAGATCATTGGAAAGATTTAAAGAGACCATTTTTTATTACCTGAGGACAAACCCCGGATGTAGTTACTCCAAAAAGGAAGAAGGAAAGTCTTTGTTTCAACAAAAGTATGATAAAGACAAAAGACTATCCGAATTAATTGCCTATTGTATTATGCCTAACCATTTTCATTTAATACTAAAACAGCTAGACGAGAATGGAATATCAGTTTATATTGGGAGATTGTTAAATAGTTACAGCAGATATTACAATACCAGATTTAAAAGAAAGGGTCCGTTATGGGAGGGAAGGTTTAATAGGAAGAGGGTTGAAACAGACGAAGACTTATTACACCTTACTAGATATATTCATTTAAATCCGGCAACATCCTATTTGGTAGAAGACCCCGTAGATTACCCTTATTCATCATACAAAAGTTATTTGAGCGGAGCTGATAGGGGTAGCATTCAGGCAAAAAAATACCTTGGTTCTAATTTTTCACCTTCGCAATACAAGAGCTTTGTTTTAAATAGGAAAGATTATCAAAGATATTTAGATAAGATAAGGCATTTATTGCTAGAGAAAACATAATACATACGAGGTTACTTGATTAAACAACCTACGAGGTTGAGAGTTTAACAAAAAGCCTATTTGGCGTTTTGCTATAAGACTCTATAAATCCAACATTATTATATAAGTAACCTGAATTCCGAAATTG
>CAYNBK010000009.1:0-14231 GCA_964395485.1 uncultured Pseudomonadales bacterium | reverse complement strand
GCCTGTATTTCAACCATTTCGTCTATTTTAACAGACGTTATCTAGGCAAGCCCCTTTGTTATACACTATCGCTTATGCTGAAATTACCTGCCCGTCCTTGGATGGTCCCAGCATCCTTGAGGAAAACAGATTCTGAAATAAATTCAGAATGACAATTTTCCCAAGAGCTATTTTGTAATTCAAGCTAAGATAAATAGTACCGCATTGTTTGCCTGTCTCTTGACTTGCTTATTACAATCAAAAAAAGCCCGAGAAGACGCCAATAAATTATGAGCGGGTATTATATAATACTTTGATGTATACAAAAATGGATAAAAGAAAAAGTTACCATATTATTACCTTTGGCTGTCAGGCGAACCCGCCTGTACTCTCGATACTTCGCATCGGCTATTTAGCCGTGCTTCGTTCGGGATGCTTTGGCGGGCGAGAGAAGTATTTATAATTTTGGGTTTATTTATGAATAAGAAGTACTTTATAGTTACCTTTGGCTGTCAGGCGAACGAGGCGGATAGCGAGTTGATAGCGGCTTATTATGAAAAAAATGGCTGGAAGGAAGTAAAATCGGCAGAAGAAGCAGACGAGTTGGTTTTTAACAGTTGCAGCGTACGCGAGTCGGCAGAAAACCGGGTAATAGGACAGATATACCAGATAGATAAGCGCAAAAAAAAACAAAAGAAAAATACGCCAAAAATAATTTTGACCGGCTGTATGACCGGGCATGACAAAAAGTATCTACAGCGCAAAATACCCGGACTTAATAAAATTTGGCCGATAGGCAAATATAGCGCCGGCCTGTCTCCAAAAAGAAAACAAAAAAAGCAGGCACTGGTGCAAATAATGACGGGTTGTGACAACTACTGTACTTATTGCGTAGTGCCTTATTCGCGCGGGCGGGAAAAATCCCGGCCGATAGAAGCAATTTACTGCGAAGTGAAAAAGCTGGTAAAGGAAGGTTGTGATACAGTAATGCTCTTGGGTCAAAATGTAAACTCCTACCATAAAAATACAGAATTTAAAATAAAAAATTTGGAACTGAGGGGAAAAGCCAGCCAGCTGAAAAAAAAATACAAGAATAATTTTGCCGTATTGCTGGCGATACTAAACGATATAGAGGGATTGAAAAAAATAAAATTTTTATCCTCCAACCCGCAGGACCTGACAGACGGGGTGATAGAAGCAATGGCCCTGCCAAAAGTAGACCGCTATTTGCATTTGGCTATGCAGTCCGGGGATGACAAAATTCTTAAGGCTATGAATAGAAAACACAGTTCTTTGGAGTTTTATAATTTAGTAAAAAAGATCCGCAGAAAAATACCGGGCATAAAAATAGGGACCGATATTATTGTCGGCTTTCCGGGTGAAAGTCAAAAGCAGTTTAACAATACGCTTCGCTGGTGCCGTAAAATCGGTTTTTGCAAAGCTTATGTAGCCCGTTATTCACCGCGGGAGCAGACCGCCGCCTATAAACTGAAAGATGATGTGCCGGCGGCCGAGAAAAAAAGAAGGTGGAAGATATTGGACAAGCTGATAAATAAAAAATAGATTATTTAATTGTTATATTGTTGAATTGTTGAACCAGAAATAAAGCAAGAAACAGTGTAAAAGCGGGATTCATTAAAAAGTATTTTTTGTTTATGAGTTAAACTCCCACGCAGAGAGTGGTAAAGTGAAAGGGGAACAGCAACTCATTTCACAAAAAACACTTTTTGACTTTTTTTTATAAATTGGGTTTTTATAAGTGCTGGTTAGCTACACAGGAAAATGTTTTTACTTAATACTTAGGGGATTAAAACAGCAGGAAACTGCGGGACAGTTTATGAAAAGAAAAGTACTTATTATAGTTGGGCCCACGGCCAGCGGTAAAACGGCATTGGCCCTAAAGTTGGCCGGGCAGTTAAATGCCGAGCTTTTATCGGCTGACTCGCGGCAGATATACAAAAAGATGGATATAGTGACCGGAAAAGACCTGCCGGAAAATTCAAAGTTTAAAGTGCAGAATTTAGACTTGCAAAAAAAAATACAGGAAAAACTAAAAACCCCTTTTAGTGTCGGAAGATACGATTTTAACGGAGTATCAGTCTGGGGGCTGGATATTGTTTACCCAGACGAAGACTTTTCTGCGGCTCATTTTGCAGTTTATGGCAAATTTGTACTGGAAGATATCGCCCTTAGGGAAAAAAACGCCATTGTTGTAGGGGGGACAGGTTTTTGGATAAAGGTTTTAAGTGAGGGAGCAGAAAGCATTGGTATCCCGCCTGACAAAAAACTGCGAAAAAGACTGGCTGAAAAAAACGCCGGTGAGCTTTTTGTCTACTTGTCCAAAATAGATATGAAAAAAGCAAACAGCATGAACATGTCCGACAGGAAAAACCCAAGGCGGTTAATAAGAGCGATAGAAATAGCTGAGAATAAAAAACTCTGTCCAAAAAAGATTGATAAAAATTTTATAGAAGAAACAAAGTTTATTAAAATCGGATTAAAGACGGACATTAATACTGCGGAGGAAAAAATAAAACAGCGGATAGAGCAAAGAATAAAAGCGGGCGCATTGGAAGAAACAAAAAGCTTGCTGGTTAGCGGCTATGGATTTGCTTTGCCTTCCATGACAGCCTGTGGCTATAGAGTGTTTGAAAAGTATTTTAGAAACAACTTGGACCTGGATACTTTGAAAAAAATATGGTTTGAAGCAGAACGGTCTTATTTAAAAAGACAGATGACTTGGTTTAATAAAGAGAAAAAAATAAGGTGGTTTGACATTGTGCAGAAGGATTGTTTTAGCCGGGTTGTAGAGCTGGTAAAAAACTGCTATGATAGGGGATAATGAAACAAAAGATTGAGATTTCTTATAAAACTATTCTTTTTATTGCCTTTCTTGTACTTTTTTTGCTTTTTCTTTATAAAATCGTTTCTATCCTTATTTTGTTTTTTGTTTCTTATCTTATTGCCAGTGCTATTACCCCGCTGGTTGACAAGATGCAAAAACGGCGCATACCAAGGGGTCTGGCCATAATAATTATTTATATTCTGATTATTTTGGTTTTGTCTTTGGTGCTTTCTTCGATCGTACCGGCCCTGATTGAGCAAACGAGCATATTGGCCGAAAATATGTCGACTCCCCTGAGCAGTTTGCCATTTTTGCGAATAGATTTAAATACCTTAAGCAATCAACTAGAGCTTATTTCACGCAATGTGGTCGGCCTTTTGAAAATCGTTATTTCGGCGGCAGGCAATATTCTTACTATATTGGCTTTATTGGTTCTGACTTTTTATCTAAGTTACGAGAAAAAAAATCTGAACATGTATTTAGAAAAATTGTTTGACGGAGAGAAAAAAGCCAAAGTTATGTCTTTTATAAAAGAGTTGGATCGGGTTTTGGGTGGATGGCTGATAGGCCAGCTGACGCTCATGCTTATCATAGGTCTAACATCTTATCTTGGACTGTTGGTGCTTGGCGTGCATTTTGCCTTACCCTTGGCCCTTTTGGCTGGGCTTTTGGAGTTTATTCCCAATCTGGGGCCGACTTTGGCATTGGTACCGGCCGCTTTGGTAGCCTGGTCTATGAACCCGCTTTTGGGTGTAGGGACAATTGTTTTGTATATTGTTATCCAACAGCTGGAAAACTATATAATCGTCCCCCAAGTTATGAGAAGGGCAGTAGGGATACATCCCTTGGTTTCGCTTTTATGTTTGCTTATCGGTGGAAAAATATACGGTTTTATCGGTGTGCTTTTGGCTATACCGGTTTTTTTGCTTCTTAGAACGATTTTTTTAGAATTTCACTTCAAAAATTCCTAACAGGAGAAAAACTATAAGCCAGATTCTGTTCCCGACGCAAGGTCGGGACGATGATATTTATCTATGCTCTCAAACTTCTGCTTATAGGGGAAAGCATCCCAAGCAATTCGGAGATTACAGCCGGGAGGGTTGCCCGTTTCACCCCCCGCCTTGGGCGGGGACTCGTCTCTGTTGCCCTATCTTGGTCTCGATAAAATCGGACAGTCAGTTATTGCTACTGACCACCGTGCTTTCTGCTGTCTGGACTTTCCTCTCTCGGTTTTTACACCGGAGCATCATCGCGTTTTTCTCCTAGTGTATTTTAGCATATTTGACTGGTATTTACTGGTAAAATATATTAGAATAAGGAAAGAAATTAAAAAAGGAGGTAACTTATGAGTGCTATTAATGTAGGTTCTTGGAATGAAGCATTTTTATCTGCTTTGCAAACAACCCTGGTCCAATTTTTATACTACATCCCGACGCTTTTGGCGGCTTTTATCATTTTTCTTTTAGGATTGCTATTGGCAAAATGGGGCCGGAATTTGACTGTGCGATTACTTAAGGCGATAAGTTTGTCCAGTTTGGTGCAAAAAAGCGGATTGGAAAAATTCTTGACCAAGGCGGAAATCACCATAAAAATAGAAGAAATACTGGGTGGTTTGGTAAGATGGTTAATTATTTTGCTGTTTTTCATCACTGCCATAAATGTTTTGGGCCTGAGTACGGTCAGTTTGGTTTTGGACGCGATACTAGCATATTTGCCAAGGGTTTTTGCGGCCGTACTAATATTGGCAATTGGGGTTTTGCTGGCAGGCTTGGTGGAAAATCTCATTAAGGGTGCGCTTTTTAATATCGATGTCAAAGCCGCCAGGCTTTTGGCAAGAATAGGGTCTTACTTGGTAGTCATTTTTACTGCCATGACAGCCTTAAATGAGCTGGGTATAGCCCAGACCCTTATTACTACTTTGTTTGTTGGCGTGGTGGCGATGCTGGCACTAGGTTTTGGTTTGGCTATTGGTTTGGGCTCAAAAGATCTGGTGTCAAAAATAGTAGAGGAATGGTACCAAAATTTTAAAAAAGAGCTGAAAAAGAAACAATAAGAGACTAATGCAGAACAGCTTATGGCTTTTGTTTTTGGGGGCAGTGCAGGGTTTAACAGAGTTTTTACCGGTATCGTCTTCCGGACATTTAGTATTTTTACAACAAGTTCTGAAACTTAGGGAACAGGATTTGCTGTTTGATACGGTGCTTCACCTGGGCAGTTTGCTGGCTATTTTATTCTATTTTAGAAAAGAGCTAATAGATTTGTTTAAAAGAACAGCTTTTTTTTTAGCAGGCAAAGGAGACGATAGATTTCCCGGGGAGATAACTCTGCTTATTGCGGTCAGCCTGCCTTTGTTTATAGTCGGCTTTTTTTTGCTTGATTTTGTCGAAAAATCATTTCAGTCGCCCAAGATTCTGCCTTTTACTTTTTCTTTTACAGCCATTATCTTGTTTTGGGGAAATAAAGCCGAGGAAAAGAAAAATAAGATTGAGGATATAAGCTTCAAGGATGCTTTAGTAGTTGGTTTTTTTCAAGCTTTGGCAGTACTGCCGGGTGTTTCCCGTTCGGGGACTACTTATAGCTCGGCCAGACAAAGGAAAATCGGCAGAAAAACTGCTTTTTATTTTTCTTTTTTAATGGCAATACCGGCAATTTTTGCTTCTTTTATCCTGCAGTTTTTTAAGCTTGGTGCAAAGAATTTAAGCATGGATTTTCTTGGCCCTTTTTTTGTTTCTTTTGTCAGCAGTCTGGCGGCTTTGGCCCTTTTTTCCCGTATTATTAATTCGAAAAAGATCTATATTTTTGCTTTTTATTGTATTTTTATGGCAGGTTTAAGCCTGTTTATGTTTTATTAAAAAAGGAGTATTTGATGTTGGCGAAAGTGTATTCTTCGGCCAATTTGGGACTCGACAGTATACTGGTAGAGGTAGAGGTAGATATTTTTCCCCGTTCTTTACCTTCTTTTAATATGGTTGGTTTACCGGGCAAGGCAGTAGAAGAGTCTAAAGAAAGGGTGCGGGCAGCCCTGAAAAACATTAGTGCCAGTTTTCCCGACCACAGGATAGTGGTAAACCTTTTTCCGGCCGACTTGCCAAAGGAGGGACCGGCTTATGATTTGCCGATTGCTTTGGGGATACTCGTGGCAAACCGCCAGCTTAAAGCTGACTTGAGCGGTTCTATGTTTATGGGCGAACTTTCATTGGATGGCAGTGTGCGCAGTACCAAAGCATGTTTGCCGATGGCGATAATGGCAAGTTCAAACAAAAAAATAAAAGAGATTTATGTGCCGGAAAGTAATGCCGAAGAGGCAAGCGCAGTATCTGGAGTAAAGGTGTATCCGGTAAAATCTTTGGCAGAGCTGTGCAGTCACCTGCGGGGAGAAATAAAGATAAAACCCCAGAAACCTTTGAGTTTTGCTTCTATTCGGAAAAAAGCCTTGTTTGAATTTGATTTTAGCGAAATAATCGGGCAGGAAAGCGCCAAAAGAGCACTGGAGATAGCCGCCGCCGGAAATCACAATATCCTGATGACCGGCTGTCCCGGAGCGGGGAAAACCCTACTAGCCCGTTCTTTGCCTTCAATCCTGCCGCAAATGACTAAAAATGAGTCTTTGGAAGTGAGCAAGATATATTCTATTTCCGGTTTTACTCCGATTAAGGAGGGATTGATCGCAGTCCGCCCTTTTCGCAGTCCGCACCACAGCGTGTCGCGGGTTGGTTTTATCGGCGGCGGGACAAAGCCTCAGCCGGGAGAAATTTCATTGGCGCATCGAGGTGTTTTGTTTTTGGACGAGTTTCCCGAGTTTCCCCGTCATGTTTTAGAAGCATTACGCCAGCCAATGGAAGATGGAGTGGTTCATATTACCAGGGCCGCCGGATCTATGCATTTTCCGGCAGTATTTTTGCTGGTTGCGGCCGCCAACCCCTGCCCCTGCGGTTATTTTGGCTCGATGAAAAAAACCTGCCAATGCAGTTCAGGGCAGATAAGCCGATATCGTAAAAGAATTTCCGGACCCATTCTCGACAGAATAGACTTGCATATTAATGTACCGGAAGTAAAAGTAGAAAAACTTATTCAGGCAAACAAAAGCAGCGGAGAAAGCAGTATCAAAGTTCAAGAGAGGGTGCAGGCCGCCAGACAAAGACAACTGGCCAGGCTGAAAAAATATAAATACAGAGTATACAGCAACGCCGAGCTTAATAACCGCCAGACAAAGGATATTTGCCCCTTATCTTTAGAACCGTTAAAATTGCTTCATCAGGCTGTCAGCCGAATGGGCTTATCGGCGCGGTCTTATTTTAAAGTGATAAAAGTAGCCAGGACTATCGCCGACCTTGAAAATAGCGATAATATTGAAACTGCCCATATTGCCGAAGCTTTGCAATATCGGGTGCATTCTGATGAAAATAACTAAGAAAACATATTTTATTATTTGTACACTGTTTTTATTGGGTTTTTTATTTTTTGCCCTGTTTGGTGTTGGTTTTGCAAAAAGTTTGGCGGTTGAGGAGACGGTAAATAAGGGTCAGATCTATAGTTTTGCCACTGTAGAAGACAGCCAAAAAGAGTATATGGATTATAAAGACCTAATCGATCAGGAAAAAAGTGAAAGAGAGCAGATATTACAGATACTGGTGACCCCGTCAGAAGCTCCGGACAAAACAGAAACAGAAGCAGTAAAAAATGAAAATAAAGAGGAAATAAGCGTGGTATTTTTTGGAGACTCAATGACAGAGACTTTATCCGATGAAAAAACAATGGCAGAAAAATTGAGCGGTGCTTTTGGTGGCCGGAAAGTAGCAGTAGACATAGTAGCCGCCAGCGCCCGTTCGATTGCTGATCAAATAGACGAAATACAAGGGTATAGTAAAAAGGCAGACTTGGCAGTAATAGAGTCTTTTGCTTACAACCCGCTGGCAGGCCCAAGCGAAGAAAGCAGAGATTTGTATAAAAAATATCTGCGTCAGGCGCTGGAAAGCTGGAAAAATAGAAATGGACGAGTTTATCTGCTTCTGACTATCGCGCCCAACCAGGAGATATTCGGGCAGGGGCAGAATGGAGTAAATTGGGATTTGGATAGGCGTCGTGAGCACAGCCAGACCATAATGTCTTACTTTGCCTCTGCAAAGGAAATAGCCGGCGACTTGGGAGTGGAGCTGATAAATTGCTTTGACTCCAGTTTACTGGACGGAGCAGGAAATGAAGAGTATATTGACAAGCTGGACGGTATTCATCCATCGGCCAAAGGCAGGGAATTTATCATAGCTGCGATAAAAGAAAAATTAAAAGAAGATATAATCTTAATAACCAACTAACGTCTATTATAAGCGGAGTAGTTAGCAAAAGAAAAGGTAAAAAATGACAGATAGATATCAAAAACTGGCAAAAATAATGATTGAATGGTCTTTGGCATTAAAAAAGGAAGAAAAAATCCTTATTAATGCTTATGGTTTAGAATCGCTGACATTGGCCAAAGCTATTTATAAGGTGTCTTTAAAGATGGGGGCTTATCCGTATATTGACTATAAAGTGGACGATTTAAGCTATTTTTTTTATAACAATGCCAGTGACAAACAGCTAAACCGAAAGCCGGAAATTGACCTTTTTTTAGCAAAATGGGCAGACAAAATCGTGAGTTTGGTAGCGGAAAACAATGCTTTTGAACTTGCCAGCGCCAATCCGAAAAAAATAATGACGCGTACCAAAGCGGTAGAACAGGTGAAAAATATCGTGTTGCAAAAATCTTGGGTTTTAACTTATCTGCCTACAGCGTCTATGGCCCAAAATGCCCGGCTTTCGCTGGATGAATGCAGACAGCTTTATTTTGACTCAACAGTACAGGATTATGCCAAAATGAGCCAAAATATAAAAAAAGTGAAAAAACTACTGGATAGGATAGAAGAAATACACATAGTAGGTGAAAAAACAGACCTCAAATTGTATTTCAAGGGGCGTAGATTCCAGGTTTGCGACGGCCAGTACAATATCCCGGACGGAGAGATTTTTTCTGCTCCGTTGGAAACAAGAACAAAGGGCCGTATTTATTTTGATTTTCCTTCTTTGCGCCAGGGTAAGCTGGTAAAAGACGCCTATTTTGAGTTTGATAAAGGGAGGGTGCTAAGTTTTGATGCCAGCGAAAATAAGCCTTTCCTTAAAGCCAGCTTGGAAATAGACAGCGGAGCCAAAAGACTGGGAGAGTTTGCTTTTGGCCTGAATTACTCGCTGACAAACTTTATGTACAATACTTTGTTTGACGAAAAACTGGGAGGTACTGTTCATTTGGCTTTGGGTAGTGCCTATCCGCCGGATGAGGATGGAGGCGGGCTAAACAAGTCGGCTATCCATTGGGATTTTGTTAAGGATATGCGCAAAGCCGGGTCAAAAATATACGGCGACGGTAAACTGATTTTTAAAGAAGGAAAAATATTGTTTTAAAATATCTTTACTCCAGAGAAGTTGATTAGGTAGTAAATGGTTCCGATAAGAGCAAGCAAAAACAAACTAATTAATAGTGTTTTAAATAGGTCCTTGCGGATAAGCAGTGGGTCATAATAATAGATATTTTCTTCTTTTGCACTGGTGTTTTTGGCAACTGTGTTTGGACTGGCTTTTATTTCGGGCTCGGGTTTTGCGGCAGATATTGCCCGGCTGGATTGGGCCATTTGCAGACGCCGGCGCAGTTGGATTATTTGTTTTTGTTTTTTAGTTCTTTTTTTGCTCATTTGTGTTATTATACATGATTGACAAACAGGCTACATCATGATTAAATTTTTCTTAATTTAAAAGAGGACAAATGTTATACAGTGATTGGCTAAAAGCTCCTTTAATATTTTATTGGCTTGGCGGCCTGGTTTTTTTGTGGCTGGTCCTACTTTCTTTCTTTTTGATAAAATATATATTACACTATCGAATGCTGGTTAAAAAGACAGGAAAAAAGAATCTTAAGTCTATTCTTGACGAAATACTGCACACGGTCGAGCAAAACCAGAAAAATATTTTTAGCATAGAAAAAGAATGTGAGGGCTTGGAAAAAGAGGGCTTAAAACATTTGCAAAAAGTAGGTTTTTTACGCTTTAATCCCTTTTCCGATACTGGTGGAGACCAAAGTTTTATCTTGACTATTCTAAACGGCAAGGGGGATGGGATGTTACTCAGCTCTTTGCACTCGCGCGGTACTACCAGGCTTTATGCCAAGGAAATAGAGCAAGGTAAAAGCAAGACTTTTGGCTTGTCCAAAGAAGAAGAGCAGGTAGTGCAAAAATTGACCAAAAAAGTAAATAAAAAATCAAAGGAGTAATATGAAACCATTTTGGCAAAAAAACGCTTTGTTAATAATCTTTTTTTTGGGAATTTATCTTTGTTCTGCCGGTATATCATTGGCAGTTTTTAACTATCTCAATAAGCCGGTCGGAAATGTAATAACTCCCCTTTCCGAAGATCAAAAGAAAAGCGGTTTTATTGTCAATAACGAGGGGCCAAAAACCGAAGCTTGTCCTTTAAATGGTAAGCTCTTTACTAAAGAAGAGGCGGCTGCCTGGAGTAAGCGTTCGCCGCTGTTTGTGATGATAGAAAATCACGAGGATGCAAGGCCCCAGTCCGGACTGTCAAGCGCGGATGTAGTATATGAAGCCGTAGCCGAAGGCGGGATAAGCAGGTTTGGGATAGTATTCTACTGCGGTGTTCAAGCCAAAGATACGATTTTGGGACCGATCCGTTCAGCCAGGACATATTTCCTGGATTGGGCGTCAGAGTATGGCGCTAACCCTATTTATGTCCATGTCGGAGGAGCAAATTCTCCCGGTCCGGCCAATGCTTTGGGCCAAATCGAGGATTATGGCTGGGGCGGAGCCAAAGGAAACGATATAAACCAATTTTCAGCCGGTTTTCCCACCTTTTGGCGTGATTATGAAAGATTGGGCAGGACAGTGGCAACTGAACATACTATGTATTCCACTACGGAAAAATTGTGGAATTTGGCCAAAGAAAGAGGTTGGACAAATCTGAACGAGGATGGTGAAAAGTGGGATGCAGATTTTCGGCCATGGAAATTTGCCGACGCGGCCGATACTGCAGGAGAAACAACCGACATATCATTTAATTTTTGGGACGGATATGATGCCTACTTGGTAGACTGGAAATTTGATCCGGCCGCAAAGCTGTATAAAAGGAGCAATGGCGGAGTAGAGCATATTGACAATAATAATCAAGAGATTTTAAGTACCGCCAATATTGTTGTCCAATTTGAAAAAGAATCCAGGGCAAACGACGGCTATGAAGGAAATCTGCATATGCTTTATGGGACCATCGGGACAGGCAAGGCGCTTATTTTCCAAAACGGCGAGGTCACCAGCGGAACTTGGAACAAAAAGAGCAGACTAGACAGGACTGCATACTATGATGACAGCGGAAAAGAAATCAGCTTTGTTCGCGGGCCGATCTTTATCGAAACAGTAGCCATAGGCACAGATATAAACTACTAATAATGAAAATATTTTCTGCCTAGATTAAGGAGAGCTCATTATGGCTTCTATGAAGGATCTTTTTATATCCAAGACAAGAGTGCAGTTGTTAAAGGCCTTTTTTGCCGACCCGCAGGAAATGTTTTATGTCCGGCAGTTAACGAGAAAGACAGGCGAAGAAATCAATGCCGTCCGGCGAGAGCTGATGCGGATGGAAACACTGGGGATGGTAAAAAGCGAAAAAAGAGGCAATAGGTTGTATTATATTTTTCGCAATGACTATTTATATTATTTCGACCTTTTGAAAATGGTTGCTAAAAGTCAGGGCTTGGGTGGTGAGATAATTAAATTTAAAAACAAACTCGGTAGTATAAAATTTATTTTTTTGTCCGGTAGGTTTTTACGTAGGCTTGAGCCAAAAGAGGGCTATGTGGATTTACTGGTAGTTGGCGATGTGGTGATGGCGCAATTGGCAGCGATTGTCCGTAAATATGAAGACCTTTTAAAAAGAGAGATAAACTATACTGCCATGACCGAGGAGGAGTTTGGATTTCGCCGCCGCCGCCGCGACCCTTTTATTTTGCAAGTACTCGCTCAAGGCAGAGCGGTACTACTCGGTGATGAGGAGCTGATACTGTCCTAGGCCTGACTATATGAAACAAAAGTTAATCAAGGTAGGCAATTCACTTATGGTTGTTGTACCGGCAGGCTTTGTGCGTATAGTAGGGGCAAAAGCGAAAGATAAAGTAGAAATAGAAACCGATCCAACAAAGGGCGTGCTAAAAGTAAAGTTTTCGGCCATAAGCCAGCTGTTATTGGGTGAGCAGTTTTTTAAAAAATGAAATGAGACTAATAAAAAATAAAATAAGCGTATTTTGGCTGATAGTAGTGTTGACATTTTTGTGCGCCTATTTAGATTTGCCAAAAAATTATTCCCTGAAAATAAATTTACCATATTTACATATAGATACGTTTTTGTCTTCGCCTAAACTGGATATAAAAATAGGGCCGGCGAAATTTCAGCGCGATATGGAAGTAAAAAAAGGCTTGGATATCCAGGGCGGAGTGCATCTGGTTCTAGAGGCAGACATGAAAGATATTGCCGAAAATGAGCGGGACAGCGCGCTGGAGTCGGCGAAAAAAGTAGTAGAAAGAAGAGTGGATTTATTTGGGGTAAGTGAGCCGTCGGTCCAAACAGCAAAGAGCGAGGGACATTATCGTATAATCGTGGATTTGCCGGGGATACAGAATATAGATGAAGCAATAGCACTCATCGGAAAAACAGCCCAGCTGGATTTTCGTGAACTGCCGCCGGACATGGAGGCAACGACCTCTGCCAACATATTCCAATTTCAGAAAACGGATTTGACAGGGGCAGATTTGACAAGGGCGAGTTTGGATTATTCTTCGGAAACAGGCGAGCCGGTAGTGGCGCTAAACTTTAACAGTGAAGGAGCGGAAAAGTTTAAAGAAATTACTGCCCGCAATGTAGGAAAGCAGGTGGCAATTTTTCTGGATGATATTCCCATTACCGCACCAAAAGTAAACGAGCCGATTACTTCCGGAGATGCAGTGATAAGCGGCGGTTTTGATGTACAAACGGCAAAAAGTCTGGCCATACAGCTTAATGCCGGGGCTTTGCCTGCGCCTATTTCTATCCTGGAGCAGAAAAATATTGGGGCCACTTTGGGTGAAGAGTCGGTAAATAAAAGCCTGCAGGCAGGGTTTATCGGCTTGCTTTTGGTTATGCTTTTTATGATACTGCTTTATGGAAAACTTGGTTTTATTGCCGATTTGGCCCTTGTTATTTATGGGCTTATAACACTAGCGATTTACAAGCTTATACCTATTACTTTGACCTTGCCGGGTTTGGCCGGGTTTATTTTATCGGTGGGAATGGCAGTAGACAGCAATATTCTTATTTTTGAAAGAATGAAAGAGGAGCTGAGGATGGGAAAACCTCAGGACGTAGCGATGGAGCTTGGTTTTGGACGGGCCTGGGACAGTATTAAAGACGCTAACGTAGCTACGCTTATTACCAGCTTTGTTTTGTTTAATCCTTTCGGATGGTCATTTTTAAACAATTCCGGCATGGTGAGAGGTTTTGCATTGACCCTGGCTATCGGTATAGGTATATCATTGTTTACCGGGATTGTGGTTTCAAGGACATTTATAAGGGTTTTTTATAAAACCAAGAGTTTATAGTTTTTTAATTAAATAAAAACAAATATGACGAAAAAAGTGCTCGATTTTATGAAGTATAAATGGCTGTATTTTTTGCTGTCGGGGACGGCCTTGGTCATTAGTATTTTTGCTCTGATTTTTTGGGGTTTTAAGCCTTCGGTCGATTTTACCGGCGGTACTATCCTCGAACTGGAGGCCACTGCTTCAGCGGACCTAGAAGGTAGCGATATTAATACTATTGCCAAAGAATTGGGTTTGAGTTTGGAGAGCGTTCAGCCCAGCGGGGACAGTACATACTTGCTGCGCTTAAAGGAAATAGACTTGCAGAAAAAAGATACACTGCTTATTGCAATCAGCAAAAAATTTGGTCCTATAGTTGAAGTCAGTTTTTCCAGCGTAGGGCCGACACTGGGCACAGAACTTATTAAAAAAACAATAATTGCTATAATTTTGGCGGCTGGCTTTATCATGTATTATGTAACCAGCCGGTTTAAAGATAAAAAGTTTGGTGTTTGTGCCATACTGGCCATGTTTCATGATACGCTTATTTTACTCGGTACTTTTGCTGTCCTTGGGCATTTTGCCGGGGTGGAAATAGATACACTGTTTGTGACTGCGGTTTTGACTATACTTTCTTTTTCCGTACACGATACTATCGTAGTTTACGACAGGATCAGAGAGGGACAAAAAATGTTTCCCCGGGCCGCTTTTGTAGATTTGGTAAACAAGGCAGTGGCAGAAACACTGGGCCGATCGGTCAACAACTC
>CAYNBK010000008.1:0-14582 GCA_964395485.1 uncultured Pseudomonadales bacterium | reverse complement strand
ACAAAGTTACAATTTCATATGCCAAATAAAACAAACAGCCAATCCGGTTTTACTTTAATAGAGGTTTTAATATACAGCCTGATTTTGTCATTTGCCTTACTGCTTCTTTCCAACCTTCTTTTTATGCTGATTTCTTTTTGGCAAAATAGCCAGGCAAAGAAAAATATACTAAAAAACTCAGTTTTTATTGAAAACAGTCTTTACCGCGACCTTCGCGGGTCCTATACAGTGTTAAGCCCGGATAGTACTGTTTTTGGCGGGGATTTAATATTGCTTTCAACTGCTTCCGGTCAAATCAGTTACGAGACGGAAAACGGAGTATTAAAAAGAAATGGAGAGGCGCTCAGTGACCGCGAGATATCGTTGGTGTCAAGCGGGCAGTACGGTTTCCGTCTTGTAGGAAAGTCGGTTGATTGGCGCCTACTGATAAATTCACTGCTTCAGCCGATAAACGGAACTGCCTCGGCCGCCATATTAAAAGGTTCGGCTATACCCGGAGGGGCTTATGAATAAAGGCAAAAATGGTTCGATTTTGCTGGCATTTTTGGTATTAGCGGCAGTGATTATGTCTACGGCGGCCAGTTTTACTACCTGCTCTATTTTACTTTCCCGCCAGAGTTTATATAGTTATTACTCCGACCAGGCTTATTATCTGGCAGAATCATTAGGGGCAGAAAGCGTTCAGCGCTATATGCGTTTTGGCAGCCAATTTTCAAACAACTACTCCGACTGGCAAAGCCCTTGTTTACAAATAGAAGAGGGCTTGTGTAAAATGGATGTATCTCTTGATGAAAGTGGAGGGACGATTGATGTGTGGGGTCAGTATCATCAAACGATAAGGCATTTACGTTTTACCCTAAGCGCGGATCTAAATCAAAAAATATCAGTCAACAAACTGGAAGAAATAAACGAATAAAAAATACTATGAAAGCGTCTTTACAGGCATATTTTTCATCACAAAAGCTCATTTTGTCTTGTTTCCAAAGCAGCCGTTCTTTATTTATCCGCTCTTCAACATATTTTGTCGGCAAACTGGGAGATTATACAGACGGCAGGATAATAACAAATCAGAAAAAAGCCAGCGAGCTTCTGCAGGTGCTTGTAAAAAATATCGCCAAAGAAAAAAAAAGTTTGTCGACAGTAGATTTAGCATTGCCGGACAATTACTTTTTTAGCCAGATTTTACCCATCAGCAAAACAGACAAAATAGAACCCGACAAAGACTACATTCTAAAAAAAGCAGAAGAGTTTTTTCCTGTCTCTACTGACGAGCTTTATATCCATTGGCGCAGATTGACAAAAGAAGAAAATAGCCCTCTTCTACTATCCGCTATTGCCAAAAAAGAACTAGATCCGCTTATTGCTCTTTTTGCCGAAAACAAACTGCACTTGCGGAGTGTTTTACCAATTTCTTATCTTTTGGCGCATTTTATTATCTTATTTGAAAGTAACAGCCAGGATTATATTTTGCAGTTTTTGGTGGACGACTTGCTTACCACGGCTGTATCGGTAAAAGGGAACATTGTTTTTAGCAGCTGTTATCTTGCCGCTTCGGTGCTTAGTCCGGCGCTTATTGCCGCCGAACTGGAAAAAGCAAGAAAATTTTCAGCAGTGTCAAACACAAAATCAGACAAGAAAAAAATATATTTTTATGGCTTAAAGAATTTAGTGTCTACTTCTGCCGGTTCATTGTCGAAAGTTTGGCAGTTTGAACACCTGGAGGACAAACTGGACTTTCATTTTAAAAAAAAGGACAAATTAGCCAACAAAAGCTACTTATTTTTATCAGCTTTTAGTTTAAACCATCTTAAGTTTAATTTATTACCGGAAGAAGAGCAAAAGCGTTATGAAAAATACAGTTTTTTAAAAGGTTTACAGCAGAGCTTGTATTTTTTTTCGCTGAGTTTGCTTTTTCTTGTGGCCGCCGTTGCCTATTTTTCCCTCCAGTTCTTTTTTGCCCATAAAATAGAGGCAGACACTTTAAACAGTGCAAAAAACGGCAAAATAGTTACCAGCCCGAGGCAAATAGAAGAGGAGGCATCTTTAGTAAACAAAAAAGTCCAAACCCTGGATGCTTTATATAACAACAAAGTTTTTGCCTATAAAATTATTAATGAGTTTTATGGTTGTCTGCAAAGCGGCATAAATATCACGAGTTTCGACTATAATGTCGAACAAAAAAAGATAAAAGCCAAGGGTGTAGCATATAGCCGGGCGGATTTGCTTGCCTTTCAGGCAAAATTAAATGGTTTGGGATCGGTTAGTTTGCCCATAACCAGCTTTGTCCGGCAAAAGGACCTACCTTTTGAAGTGAACATAGCATTAAAATGAAACTAAAAATAAACAAAAATATCATCTTATTTTTTCTGCTTTTTATTGAGGCGGCGGCGATAGCGGGAGGGTTTTATTTTCTCAATATCTATGCGGAAAAAATCCACTCGGTTCACAGCGAGCTTACTGCATGGCAGCGTAAAGACCAGGATCTGCGCCATTTGCAGGAGGACTATACTGCCAGCAAAGACCTGGTAAAGCTGGTAAACGATACCCTTCCGGCCAAAAGCCAGATTATCGGATTTTTTGAAGAGCTGGAAAATCTAGCCAGCCAGAGCGGTGTTTTACTATCGATCAATATGGTCAAACTGCCCGAAGAAGACCAGGGGAAAAAGCTTGCCACTGCCAACCTCAACCTAATTGTAAAAGGATCATTCGGGCAGATAGAATCCTTTATCAAAAGTTTGGAAACAATCGACCAGTTGGTGCTTGTACGCCAGCTTGTTTATAATGCGCCAAAGGGGCTTGGAGGGGAAATTAGCGGAACCGTCTTTATAAAAACTTATTTTTCTTTATAAAGCATGAATTTAAAACAATTAAACATCTTAATAAATTTGGCACTGCTTTTGCTTTTTAACTTTATGTTGGTATATCTATACCAGTTTGTCAGTCAGAAGATGCAGTACAAAACAGAGTTAAGCCAGGAAATTATTTCTGTATACAATATCCAGCTTGATGTTGGGGGCTTAAACAAATTAGCGGAAAAAATAAAGCCCTCTGTTTTAAAAAAAGAACCGATGATGGCAAATGCCGAACCGAAAAAAATTAGCATAGTACTTTTAAACGGCAACGGCATAATAGCAAATGCTTCTTTGACTGCTCAGTACCTTGACGAAAAAGGTTATGACGTTTTAGATATCAAAAATGCCGACAGGCAGGATTATCTGGAAACTACTATTAGTTATCATCCTGTCAATGAGGGCTTTGCCTTGGGCTTGCAAAGTGATCTAAAATCTTACTATAATGGATTCAAGCTTGATCCGACTGAAAAGGACGAGATGCAAGTTAAAATTACTTTGGGTATGCCTGCCCAAACGGGAGGGGGTGAAGAAAGTGAATAAAAAAGGTTTTACCTTAATAGAGCTTCTGGTAGTTATCGGAATTATTGTTATTTTAGCCGCAATCGTATTAGTTGCCGTTAACCCCGGAAGACAGCTTTCTACAGCCAGAGATGCCCAGCGCAGTTCGGATATAAATACTATATTAAATGCAGTCAATCAATACATGGTTGACAACAACGGTCAATTGCCCGGTGTTGTACCAGATTGTGCAAGCGGAGCGCAAGCTATCGGTTCGGGCGGTGTAGATCTGTCCAGCGATTTGGTTGCTACCTATGTAGCTCAAATGCCGAATGATCCAGGTTCATCAAGCGCGGATGCAGGTACGGCGGTCGATACCGGTTATGAGATTTGCGCATCAAGCAATCGCGTAACTGTATCAGCTCCAAACACAGAATTGGGATCAGTAAAGTCTGTTACCAGATAAGCTTTTGTGTTTAATAAGGCAGAGGTTTTGGGGATTTTCTCCAAAACCTCTGTTTTTTTTAGCCAAACTTGCTATAATCTTAGTTGATGATTTTTGTAAATCTTAAAAGCTACCAGAGCGGTACTGGAGCGAGGGCTTTGCATTTGGCCTTGCTGTGCAGCCGTTTTTCGGGAAAAAAAACCGAGTTTATACCGGCAGTACAAACGGTAGACATTTACCGTATTTCTGAGAAAACAAAGACAGCTATCTGGGCACAGAGCGCCGACGCCAAAAAACCCTACAAAAATACAGGCTATATTACTCCTTATGCCCTGCGGCAGGCCGGGGCGGCTGGTTTTTTTATTAACCATTCGGATTGCCCCAAAGCTCTGGAGGAGATAAAGGAGCTTATCGCCATGGCAAAGGCAGAAAATTTAAAAACTTTGGTTTTTGCCAAAAGCATAGAAGAGTTGAAGCAATACGACATTTTTGGGGCGGATTTTCTCTCCTGGGAGGATCCGGCTCTTATAGCCTCGGAAACTGCCATGGTAGACAAATATAAAGAATCATTAAGCACTTTGATAGCAAGTATAAAAACTCCTTTTGTTGTCGGTGCCGGCATCAGGACACGTGAGCATTATGAAAAATCACTGCGTTTGGGAGCTGTTGGTGTGGTCCTTTCTTCTCAGGTTTTAGAAGCGCCGGATCCGGCCTCGGCTCTGCACGACCTTGCGGCTTAGTACCCCGTCATTGCGAGTAGCGCCAGCGACGAAGCAATCCCCTCCGTTTTCACCTCGAACTTTCCGTCCTTCCAAGTGTGGATGACCGTCATTGCGAGTAGCGCCAAGCTTTGTCATTACGAGTTTAGGCACTCGTCATTGCGATCCCGATAAAATCGGGAGAAGCAATCCCCTCCAGAATCCACCTAATCCTCATCGTGAGCACATTCCTTCGTCATTGCGAGCGTAGCGAAGCAATCCCCTCCAGAATCCACCTAATCCTCATCGTGAGCACATTCCTTCGTCATTGCGAGCGTAGCGAAGCAATCCCCTCCATTTTCATCCCTTCCGTTTTCCAAGGAACGCCCCCCAATATTTATCCGGGGAAGCCCTTATGTATGGATTTTTCATCACTCCGGTATATTGCATTGTCTCGCAGGCTGGAAACACACAAATTACAGGCTTTTTGCTTACCCTTAAAAACCCTTATTTTCCCCTTTTTCCCTTATTCCTAATTCCGTTTTACCAATTACCAATTACCTATTACTTGTTGCCTCGACAGGCCAATGCCTGTTGGGCCAATTGCCATTTCTATGTTGACACTTAGCACTCTATGGGTTATACTGCTAAATATTAATTCAAACTATCAACTTAAAAATTAAAAATTTTTATAATGCCTATACTACTCGGACCAAATAGCAAAAACAAAAATATTAAAACCATTCCCTTGGTTAGTATCAGAGAAGGGGTTCTTTTCCCCCATACAGAGGCGGTTTTATCATTCGGCCGGCCGCTTTCTGTTGCCGGTATCAATGCCTCTTTCCAGTCAGACAGGCTTATTTGTTTTGTTACCCAAAAAAACCCCAGGGTAAACGATCCCAAATTATCCGACTTATATTCTATCGGCACCTTAGCCTCGATAGAGAGGATTTTAAAAACTAATGACGAAATAAATGCTTTAGTAAAAGGCATCGGCCGGGTAAAAATCGAATCAATCGAATCAAGCAAACCTTTTATTTTGGCCAAGGTAAAAGACGTTGATGAGCTGGTAAACGACAGTTATAAACTGCAAGCCCTGCGCAAACGCGTAACCCAGGAGTTTAAAAAAGCTGTCAATTTGGGTAAAAGCGTAGATTTTTTGGTTTTCATGAAGCTTATGTCCGGGGTAGAAGCCTCGGAGCTGGCAGATCAAGTAGCGTCCAATCTGGATTTGAGGACATCCAAAAAACAGTCTGTTTTGGAAATAATGGATGTTACAGCCAGACTGGAAAAAGTTTCCCAGCTTTTAGATGACGAGATAAAAGTATTGGAAATAGAGCGCTCTATCGATACCAAAACCCAGAGAAAGTTTGATAAATCAATGCGCCAGACTGTACTGCGGGAGCGAATGAAAACCATCCAAAAAGAGCTGGGGGAGGAAGACGAGGATATAGAAATGGGAGACCTGAGGAAAAAAATTGTTGCCGCCAATATGCCCTCCAATGTAGAAAAAGTAGCCAAAAAAGAATTGCGCCGTTTGTCCCAGATGCATAGTTTTAATCCGGAAGCCGGCTATATCCGCAATTACCTGGATTGGCTCTTAGACTTGCCCTGGTCAAAAAAATCGACCAACAATGTATCTATCGCCTCTGCCCAGAAAATACTAAATATTGACCATTATGGTCTTAAAGAGGTAAAAGAGCGCATATTAGAATATTTGGCGGTTATGCATCTGAAAAAAAAGCAGACAAAAATAAAAGAAGAAAAAAAAGACAATATCCGCAACCAGCGCGGTACTACTATTTTGTGTTTTGTCGGACCCCCCGGGGTAGGAAAGACAAGTATCGGTCGTTCTATTGCCAGGGCTTTGGGCAGGAAGTTTGTCAAAATTTCCCTGGGCGGTATTCGGGACGAGGCAGAGATCCGCGGCCATCGGCGCACTTATGTCGGATCCATGCCGGGTAGGATTATCCAGGGGATCAAGGAAGCGGGCACCAAAAATCCGGTTTTTATGCTGGATGAGATCGACAAAGTAGGGACGGACTTTAGGGGCGATCCATCTTCGGCCTTATTAGAGGCTTTGGACCCGGAGCAGAACAGCGATTTTTCCGACCACTATCTGGAAGTACCGTTTGATCTATCGGAAGTGATGTTTATCACCACCGCCAATATACTTGATACTATTCCGCCGGCTTTGCTCGACAGGCTGGAAATTATTCGTTTTTCCGGCTATACCGAAGACGAAAAACTGGAAATAGCCAAAAAATATCTGCTTTCCAAAAACCTCAAAAGCAATGCCTTGCTGAACAAACAGGCAGATATAAGTTCCAATGCCTTAAGGGAGATAATAAAAAGCTATACCAGGGAGGCCGGGGTCCGCAGTTTAGAGCGGGAAATATCCAAGATTTTCAGGAAAATTGCTTTTTCCGTAGCGCAAAACAAAACAAAATCAAAAACAGTTAAAACTGCTGATTTAGCCGAGTATTTAGGTCCGGCCAAATTTTTGCCCAGCCTTGCTGAGAAAAAAAATGAGATCGGTACAGTCACGGGCCTGGCCTGGACACAAGTTGGAGGAGACATTCTTTTTATCGAGGTGGCGATTATGCCAGGCAAAGGCAACCTTATTTTAACCGGAAAACTTGGTCAGGTAATGAAAGAGTCCTGCAAGGCCGCTTTGTCATATGTCCGTTCGCATTGGAAAAAACTTGGCGTAAAAGACAAAGATTTTTACAAAAATTCAGATATTCATGTCCATGTTCCGGAGGGGGCAGTACCAAAAGACGGTCCTTCAGCTGGGGTAGCTATTGCTACGGCCATGGTTTCGGCCCTTAGCGGACGGCCGGTAAACCGCCTGGTCGGTATGACAGGGGAGATTACCCTGCGCGGTAAGGTACTGGAAATAGGCGGGATAAAAGAAAAACTTATTGCCGCCCACCGTGCCGGCTTAAAAACTATTATTATGCCGAAAACCAACAAAAAAGACATGGTCAATGTCCCGAAAAAAGTGAAAAGCGACATTGTTTTCAAGTTTGTCGACGAGTTGGACGAAGTCTTAAAAACCGCCTTTATAAAATAGCTAATTTACTCTCGTCATTCTGAATTTATTTAAAATATGTCATCCTGAACTTGTTTCAGGATCTATTACTGGAGTTTTGTCATTGCGCGCGTAGTATTCCGTCATTGCGAGCACAGCGAAGCAATCCCAACCATTCCCACCTCGAACTTTTCGTCGTTGCAAGTGTGGATCACTGTTATTACGATTTTAGGAACCCGTCATTGCGATCCCGATGAAATCGGAAGAAGCAATCCCCTCCGGAGCTCACCCATTCCCATTTTCCCAAAGGACGTTCCCCGATAAATATCGGGGTGCGTCCTTATGATTTTTAGATATTTATTACTTTTCTTTTTCAGTATGCCCAAAATACCGTTTCGTTATAAATGCCTGAAATATGCAAGTGAAGTTTGGCAGTTGGATAATTTATATTATCCTTTTATCGTCTCTGGTGGTCTCGGGCCGTCCGGTATATTTCACTTCGGAGAGTAAAAAGCCTTCGCAGATTAGTCCTTTGGTGTCAAAGTTTTCATTCATTTCTTCCCTTATTTTTTTTTCAATGGTGGAGCGGTAGGCAGTCATCTGGCTTAAACTCACTTGGGAAAAAACCGAGGCGATCATCGAGCGGGATACAGGCCTTACTACCTTGGAAACAAAGTTTTCACCGATATTTTCCCATATTTCCGGCACTTTTTTCTTGTCTATTTTAAAAAGGATAGAACCTTCAACTGAGATGGGCTGGTTGTCCGAGGTATTGCAGTTGATCGGTTCATCGCCGAGCGATTCTTTATTGCTGAGGTCAAACTTTTTTCTTATGGTGTATTCCAGTATTTGGGCGTTAAACAGCTTGGCTACCTGCCAAAATGGTATTTTAAGGTGAAGTCCCGGTCCCCAAGTTCTTTTTAAAACACCCCGGCCGCGGTCATAAAGGCAGGCTACATGTCCCGGCGGCACGGAGATAAAAAAACCGCCGACAACCTCGTCGACCAAAAAAGACACAACCAGTTTATCAAATTCCATTTATTTAGTTTCCTGGGTGCTTTTTGTTTGTTTGTTTTCCACCCAAGTTTCAATTTTATTACTGATGGTATGATACCAATAAATAATTCTCTTTACAAGCATAATGAAGATAGAAACAAGAAGTGTTGTGATAACAAATAGTTTTTTTCCGGCGGGCATAGTGGAAAAAAACAAAAATGAGATAACAGGCAAAATAAAAACAGTACTTAAATCCCCTCGGGTGGCCGGAAAAGGGGAAAAAACAATTGACAAAACTTCAATCAGAAAAATAATTGCGGTTTGAATGATGTTAAGTATGAGGCTTGGGTGCGAAAGGTCAAATTTACCCAAAAACATAAGGTTAAAAGGCTCTCTTGGCAAGGGTACAAATTTATACAGGAGATTAAAGTCTGCTCCTTCCAGTCCGGTGGTAAAAATACGGTAAAGCATAAGCGCGATAAGTACTTGGAAGCCGATATTGATGCCGGTAGCAATTACCAGCCCCTTGTTGTTTCGCATCAGATTTTTTTCTTCTATTTTTAGCGCTATTGGGTTTTTGGCATATTGGCCGCGGACTTCTCTTATTTTTTCCGCCAGTTTGCGCTTATCTTCTTCTTTGCGGTCGGATGATAAGGTGATAGGTATCCACAAAATACGGAATATGACAGTAAAAATTATTACGGCAATGCCCATATCCTGGGCCAGATTGGGGATTATTCCAAGCAGATAATACACCAGCACCAGCAGGTTAAAAAACGGCTGGTAAACCAATAGTGTAAACCAGTGCACTAGCGGAGAAAATATCATAACTTTGCCTATTTTAGCAAAAATTATCCGTTTTAGCGAGCCAAGCTATCTGGTATAATAACCATATGAGCAGATTAGAAAGTCTTATCCAAAAACAGTTTAAAAAATCAGAAATTATGAGCAATTTATTGTTTTACAGAAAACAAAAATTGCTAAAGCCGATTATTACCTTTTCACGCGAGCCCGGCAGCGGCGGTCGTTTGGTGGCCCAGCTGGTAGGCAAAAAACTTAAATACGAGTTTTATGACAAAAATCTGATTGATCTTATTTCTCAGCAATCCGGTTTAGAAAAAGATATTGTTATGAATCTAGACGAACAAAAAGAAAACACTTTGACTGCTATTCTCAAAAGGCTTTTTGGCAAGGAGCCCTTTCCGGAACAAGCCTATATCAGGGCTTTATCTCATACTATTCTGGCTATTGCCGCCAAGGGTTCATCGGTTGTGCTGGGACGGGGCGCCAATTTTATTGCACCCGAAGACAAATGTCTTCGGGTGCGGATCATTTCTCCTTTGGTCACTAGGATAAGGGCGCACGCCCTTTACGACAGTCATTCTGAGGCAGAAGCGAGGGACAGTATTAGAAAGATACACTTCGACCGTAAAGATTTTGTTCACAAGTATTTTTCTAAAAATATTTCAAACACCAATTACTATGATTTGGTTATCAATACTAAAAGGATAAAATTGGCCGATGCGGCGGATTTGGTAGTAAAAATTTATCAGGAACGTTTTCGCCTTTGAGCGGCCTTAAGGTCGAGGATTGCCTTGCGCAGTGAGGCTTCGGCTTTTAAGTATTCAACTTCTGTCAGTTTTTCTTTTTCTTTTAGCATTATTTCTGCTTTTTCTCTGGCGGCCCTGGCGGTTTCCATGTTTATTTCTTCCACCCGTTTGGCGCCATCAGTCATGATGCTTACTTTCCCGCCTTGGCTGACGTCCATAAATCCGCCATAGACAGTAAAAAACTCTTCTTTACCGTCTTTTTTTATTTTGATTTCGCCTTCATTTAGCTTAGTAAAAAAAGGGGTATGCTGGGGCAGTATTCCCACTGTGCCCTGTATGGCTGGTGCTATCACCATTTCTACCTTATCGGAGTAGACTATGCCTTCCGGCGTTATTATTTCCAAAAAGAGTTTTTTTTCAGACACGAAGCATTTTTTCAATTTTTAGCTTTCAATTTTCAGATTAAAATTAAAAACAATAAAAATTGAAAAAAATTCAAAATTATTTAGCCCTTTAACTTTTTTCCCGCTTCTACTACCTCTTCTATACTTCCCTGCATGTAAAAAGCCTGTTCCGGTATAGAATCGTGTTTGCCGGAGAGAATTTCCTCAAAACCTTTGATAGTGTCGGTGAGCTTAACATATTTTCCTGGAGTACCGGTAAAGTTTTCAGCCACAAAAAACGGCTGGGTCAAAAAGCGCTGGATTTTTCTGGCCCTAGAGACAATCAATTTATCCTGGTCGGACAGTTCGTCAATTCCCAAAATAGCGATAATATCCTGCAATTCTTTATAGCGCTGGAGGATTTTCTGGATTCCGCGAGCAACATCATAATGCCTTTTTCCCACGATCTGCGGGGTCAATATTTTGCTGGAAGAACTTAGGGGGTCAATGGCAGGATAAAGCGCTTGTTCTGCCAGGGAACGGTCAAGGGCAATGCTGGAATCCAGGTGGGCAAAGGTAGTAGCCGGAGCAGGGTCGGTATAGTCATCGGCCGGCACATAAACTGCCTGTACGGAGGTGATAGACCCTTTTTTGGTAGAAGTAATTCTTTCCTGTAGGGCACCCATTTCAGAGGCGAGTGTCGGCTGATAACCCACCGCCGATGGTATTCTTCCCAGTAGCGCCGAAACTTCCGAACCGGCTTGAGAAAAACGGAAAATATTGTCGATAAAAAGCAGAACGTCTTCACCTTTTTGATCGCGAAAATATTCGGCCATTGTCAGCCCGGTTAGGGCCACCCGCAGTCTTGCTCCCGGCGGCTCGTTCATTTGGCCAAAAACTAGGGCAATGTTTTTCAATACGTCTGCATCTTTCATTTCTTGATAAAGATCATTTCCTTCCCTTGTACGTTCGCCTACGCCGGCAAAGACCGAATGACCCTTGTGTTCGATGGCGATATTGCGGATCATTTCGAGTATTATGACAGTTTTTCCTACGCCCGCTCCGCCAAAGGCGGCTGTTTTTCCTCCTTTAACAAAGGGGGAGATGAGGTCGATTACTTTAATGCCGGTTTCAAGCAGCTCTGGGTTGGTTTCTTGTTCGGAAAGCGTTGGTGCCTGGCGGTGTATTGGGCGTATTTCGCTTTTCCCCAGTTTTCCCTTAGCATCAATCGGCTGTCCCAGCACGTTAAACATTCTACCTAGTGTTTTGTCCCCTACCGGTACACTGATGGGGATTCCGGTGTTTATTACTTTTGTTCCCCGTTTTAGGCCGTCGGTAGGACCCATAGCGACTGTTCGAACCTCAGTATTGCTGATTATTTGTTCTACTTCCAAAACTAGTTTTTCATTTTTTGCCAGTTCAATTTCCAGAGCTGTATAGATAGAAGGGAGCTTGCTGGCAAAGTATACGTCTACCACCGGACCGATGATTCTGGTTATGGTTCCCTCAGTTTGTTTATTCATTTTTTAACACCAGTGAAGCCACAGCTGTTTCATTGATTTCGGCTGTGATTTGCGCCTGTCTTGCTTTATTAAATGTTAATGTTAAATCTCCGACAATATCTTTAGCATTATCGGTAGCGTTTTTCATAGCCACCATCCGGGCAGAGTGTTCGGAAGCATTAGCCTCCAGTATATAGTGGTATACTTCCAGTTCGACAAAATAAGGCAGCAGCCAGCCCAGTATTGTATCGGCATTAGGCTCGATAATATACTCTTTTGGCAAAAAAATTTCTTTGTTTTTTGCGTCTTCAAGTTCATCTTCTGAACTCTGCAGGCTTTCCGGGTCAATCGGCAGCAAGTGAAATACTTTTGGTTTCTGCACCAGGGTAGAAACAAAGTCAGAGTAGATAATATAAATTTCTTTTAGATTTTCTTTTTCATAGCTTTGGATTAGCTGTCTGGAAATAGGTAAAGTATCGGCAAATTCAAATTTTTCTCCCAGTTCGCTGTAGTCTGCCAGCAGTTTAAAACCATTTCTGGCGACAAATTCGGCTCCTTTTTTGCCCACAGCCACAAATTGGAGATTTTCTTTGTCAAAATGGTCAGACCAGTCGTATACCATGCGAAAAAGATTGCTGTTAAGTCCGCCACAAAGTGATTTATTGGTAGAGATAAGCAGCGCCATTATTTTATTGCTGTCGTTTTTGCGGGTCAGCGGGTGCTTAAAGTGTTTGTGTGAAGACATCAGGCTTTTTATTACTTCCTGCAGTTTTACAGCATAAGGTCTGGACTCGAGTGCTTGTTCCTGGGCCCGTTTCATCTTGGAGGCGGCTACCATTTCCATAGCTTTGGTTATTTGGGCGATATTTTTAGCAGACTTTATCCGCCGTTTTAATATTTTAGTACTAGTCATAGATTATTTTTCCTTTTTATTGTTATCTTCGTTTTCGACGGTAAATCCTTGTTTGAACTTTTCCGTCAGCTCTTTTAGTTTTTTTTCGCTTTTTTCGTCCAAATTGGAGCTGATGATTTCAGCCAGTATATTTTTTCCCTGCCTTTTTAGGTATTCCAAATATTCTTTTTCAAAGCGTTTTATTTCGTTTACCGGCAGTTTATCCATATAGCCGTTGGTGGCGGCAAAGATAATCGCGATTTGGTCTTCTACCGTATATGGTTCATCCCATCCTTGTTTCATTATTTCGGTTATTCTTTGTCCTCTGTCTAGTTGTTTTTTGGTGGCTTCATCAAGGTCAGAAGAAAATTGGGCAAAGGCGGCCAGTTCCCGGTATTGGGCCAAATCCAGTTTTAACTTGCCGGCCACTTTTTTCATTGCTTTTATCTGGGCGGCTCCGCCAACGCGAGAAACCGAAAGTCCGGTGTTGATAGCCGGCCTGACTCCGGCATAAAACAAATCCGGTTCAAGATAAATTTGGCCGTCAGTGATAGAGATAACATTGGTAGGTATATAGGCAGAAATATCGCCTGCCTGGGTTTCGATAATAGGCAGGGCGGTCAATGATCCGCCGCCGTATTTGTCGTTATAGCGGCAAGCCCGCTCAAGCAGTCTGGAGTGGAGATAAAAGACATCTCCCGGGTATGCCTCTCTGCCTGATGGCCGCCTCAGTAAGAGCGATATTTCGCGGTAAGCCCAGGCATGTTTGGACAAGTCATCATAAATGATAAGTGTATCTTGGCCTTTTTCGGCAAAGTACTCGCCGATAGCACAGCCAGCATAAGGCGCCAGATATTGCAAGGAGGCAGAATCAGAAGCAGAGGCAGACACCACGATCGTATGGTCCATGGCGCCAAATTTTTCCAGGGTGCTTATTGTTTGGGCGACAAAAGACGCTTTTTGGCCGATAGCTACATAAATGCAAACTACATTTTGTCCCTTTTGATTGATGATGGTAGTTAGGGGGATGGCGGATTTTCCGGTGGCCCGGTCACCGATGATAAGCTCCCTTTGTCCGCGGCCGATTGGGATCATCGAATCAATTGCCTTAATCCCTGTCTGCAGGGGAGTGGTAACTGACTTTCGGTAAATAACGCCGGGAGCAATCTTTTCCAGCGGATTATATTTTTTATATTCGATATTTTTTTTGGAATCCAGTGCTTTTCCCATGGGGTCTACTACTCTGCCAATCAGTTCGTCTCCTACACCGATAGACAATATCCTACCGGTGGTGTTGACCTCATTGCCGGTAGAGATATGTTCATACTCTCCTAAGACCACAACACCCACTCTGTCTTTTTCGAGGTTTAGAGCTACACCAAAAGTATCTTTGTCAAACTGGACGATTTCCTGGTACATAACATCGGAAAGTCCGGATACCTGAGCAATGCCGTCGCCTATTTCCAGTACTTTTCCGACAGTTTTTATACCGGGAGTAGAGGAAAAGCCGGCTATTTCCTTGCTTAAAAATTTTCCAATATCAATGTTTTGTTTGTTTTTTGCTGTTTGTTTAGTCATGATCTATTTTATCTTTTAAGTTTTCTAATGTGTGATCAAGCGTTAGGTCGATTACTTTGTCCTGAACAGTTATTTTAAGGCCGCCGATAAGACTGCGGTCAATTTGGTTTACGATTTGCAGTTTCTTTTTAAAGATATAAAAGAGCGCTTTTTG
>CAYNBK010000007.1:0-14931 GCA_964395485.1 uncultured Pseudomonadales bacterium | reverse complement strand
CGGCGGGACTTTTATCTTTATGTTGATGAGTTTCAAAATTTTGCTACGGACGACTTTGCCCAGATTTTATCCGAGGCCAGAAAATACCGTTTGAACCTGATTGTTGCTAACCAGTTTGTGGGCCAAATAGAGGATGATGTAAAAAATGCTATTTTCGGCAATGTAGGTACGCTTTGCTCTTTTCGGGTTGGCGTCACCGACGGCAACTATCTTCAGCATGAGTTTCAGCCTACTTTTAATGAAAACGACCTAATTAATGTGGAAAAATATCATACCTACATTAAGACTATAGTCGGCAATGAGCCCGTTCCGCCATTTTCTATGGACCTGACAAAAGATGTAGACAAGCTGGACGCTTTGCGCAATGGGAAAGTAGCAGAACTCATTAAAGAATTATCTCGTTTAAAATACGGCAAAGATAGAAATATCGTCGAGGCCGAGATAAACAAACGGGCGAGATTGTAAAACACCCGAACCTTTTTTCCTCTTGGCAGTTTTAGTATAATATGCTTGATTTGCTCGTGTAGCTCAGCGGTAGAGCGCTACTCTTATAAAGTAGATGTCCCTGGTTCGATCCCAGGCACGAGCACCACGCTTTAAAACTTTTTCACCATAGGGCCCTTTATGGGTAAAAAGCATTTAAAAAACAGAGCTTAAAGGGTAAGGGATAAAAACTTCTATAGCTCCTGGAGCTTCATTGAATCTTTTTCGGCAGTGGATTCGATAAATTTGAGGTATTTTTCAGTGGTGGACAGGCGCTTATGGCCGACAATCTTGGAAACTACAATAAGGGGGGTGCCGTCCTTTAGCTGGTGAGCGATAAAAGTATGCCTCAGATCATTGACAGTTGAGTCTTTAATGTCTGCCAGTTTAAACTGCCGCTCAACCGCCGAGCGGATATTGCGGATAAGGAAAGGTTTGCCGTTTTTGGTTAGAAATACATGTTTGTTTTTTGAGTTTGGCCTGATTTTGAGATAAGTTTCCAGGGCTTTTTTACTGGCCTGGTTTAAGGGGACTTCCCGTTCGGGATGAGACTCGTAAGCCATGATGCTTAAGGCATCTTTTTTAATATCGTCCATCACCAGATTGGCCAATTCGCTTATCCTGATACCGGTTTGTAAAAAAAGTTCTACAATAGCATAAAGCCTGGGATCAGACGAACAAACATCGCGCAAAGCCCGGTATTCCATTTTTGACAAAATACGGGGAGGGCTGTTTTTTATTTTAGGGTGAGTAACATTGTTTGTGGGGTTTTCCGAAACCAGACCTTTGCTGACAAGGTATCGGAAAAAAGTTCTGGTGGAATTTAATTTTCTGGAGATGGACTTATTGGTATAAGATTTGTTTCCCAGATGATCTTTATATTGGTCAATAAGGGCAGAACTTACCAGGCTAGGATCATTTATCTTTTTGCCGTTTAAAAATTCAGCCAGCTGAGAAATATCGTTGCCGTATGCTAAAATAGTAGATGTGGCTTTACCGGACTGTTTTATATTTTTGATAAAATCGTCTTTTAACTGGGAAATAGTCAGTTTGTCTGCCATATTATTTATAATATTTCTGAGTTAATTAATGTCTTATAATAACATTTTAGAGGATATATGTCAAACCTCAGAAAAAACCTAACTTTTTATCTGTTAATTTTTTTCACTGTGTCGTTTCTTATAAGCGCCTCTAAAAACGCATTGCGGTATATAAAAATGAAAAAAGAGATAGATAGAAAGGAAGTTGATCTGACAAAAAAAATCGAGGAAAACGAAGAATTAAAAAAACAGCTTATAAGTTTTAGCAAAGAGGATATGGAGCGCCTGATAAGAGACAAGTTAAGTATGGCAAAAGAAGGAGAAACTATAATAATTTTAGAGAATGAGCTTTTACCGCCAGATGAAGAAAATACTGTTGAGAAAAGCAGAATAGACGATAATAAAACAAACTGGCAAAAATGGCTGGCACTATTTGTAAAAAAGGAGGGAGATGAAATATAAAAATAAAAATAAAAATAAAAATAAAAATAAAAATAAACTGACCATTATCGTTTCACGCGAAGCAGGCAGTGGGGGCAAGCTGATTGCTCAAAAAGTGGCCAAACGACTCAGCCTTCAATTTTATGACCAAAAACTGATAGACCTTATCGCCAAAAGCGCCAACAAACGCAAAGAGATTTTGCAAAAGCTGGACGAAAAGGAAAGAAGTCTGCTTGATGATATGGTAAAGAGTCTGCTTGATCCGGAATACTTGTCTGAAAATACTTTTATCCTTAAATTGGCCACCACTATTGCTGCTTTGGGCAAGAAAGGAAATGCAGTAATACTCGGGAGGGGGGCAAATTTTATCCTGCCGGCAGAAGGCACATTGCGGATAAGGATAATTGCACCCTACTTGACCCGGGTTTACTACACTCAAAAATATGAGAAAAGAACAAAAGCCGACGCAGAAAAACGGGTTAAACGCTTTGACAAAGACAGAAAAGAATTTGTCAGGCAGTATTTTGGTAAAAACCCTTCAAGTTCCAATTATTATGATTTGGTTTTTAATACCAAAATACTCCAATTGGATGATATAGTTGACACTATAGTTTTGGCCGCCAGACAAAGAATGATGCAAGCTTGATGCTATCTGATAAAAATGATAAAATGCTTGTGGTTTTAAGAAAGAAGTGAAGATAGCGGGTGGGGGGTTAGTATCCCGTGAGGCTCATAACCTCACTTAACCTAGGAGCGTAACCTAGGACCCGCTACATGCGATCCGGTTTTCACCGGATCTAAGATTAAAAATCAAAAATAAAATATCAAAAAATATATTTAAATACAAATATTTTATTTTTACTTAATATATTTGATTTTTTAATTTTTCATATTTAATATTTTCAAGCCAGGGTAGCTTCAGCCAAAGGCTGATTCGCCTTTGGCAAACAGCGTTTGCTTTAGTAAAGCTAGGATAGCTCAGTCGGTTAGAGCGGTCGTTTCATAAGCGACAGGTCGTCGGTTCGAATCCGACTCCTAGCACTTACATAGAAAATATCCCGACAGATTAATATCTGTACGGGATCCCGTACAGGCTGACGCCTGCCGGGAAAAAATAATAAGATGAAAATCTTTCAGAAAATCGTTTCCTTTTTGCTTGATACAGTCGAAACACTGGCCATGTCGATGGCTGTTTTTGTAGTTGTCTACATTTTTCTTTTTCAGCCGATGGAAGTACAGGGAGCTTCTTCCTACCCCACCCTCAAAACCGGTGAACGAATGATAGTAGAAAAAATATCTTCCCATTTTGGAGATTTTAAAAGGGGAGATTTTCTTATCCCTCAGTCACCGGGCAACCCGGACATTGACTATATTAAGCGGGTAGTTGGACTGCCGGGTGAAAAAATCAAAATACAAAATTGCAGAATTTTTATTAATGACAAGTTGCTTGATGAGAGCTACTTGTCTGACGGTATATGCACATAGGGAGGCAGTTTTCTGCCGGAAAATAATACCTTTATTGTTCCTGATAACAGCTATTTTTTCATGGGAGATAACCGCAGTCATTCGTCCGATTCGCGAGACTTTGGACCGATTGTTAAAGACAAAATCGTCGGCCGAGCTTTATTCCGCTGGTGGCCGGTGGATAGGATGGGAATTTTAGGCAAACCTGGAAAGTAAGATATGCTAAAATTGTTTCATGTTAAATCAGATATTGGCAATTTTTTCCACCTTGATTATCAGTTTGGTTTCTCTGCTGGGAGTAGTGACTCTTTCTGTCAAACCCAAGAAGCTGCAGGGTGTGTTGATATACCTGGTCAGCTTTGCCGTGGGGGCCATGTTTGGCGACGCTTTTATCCATCTTGTACCCGAAGCCTATGGCAAGCTGGAAAATAAAGCCCCTTTTTATATTCTGTTTGGAGTTTTATTTTTCTTTGTGTTGGAAAAACTGGTGAAATGGCATCATTGCCATAAAATAGATTGTAAAGAGCATTTCCGGCCGGTAGCCAGCATGAATCTTGTTGGTGATGGACTTCACAACCTGGTGGATGGACTGCTTATCGGTGCCACCTTTCTTGTCGGTATACCAGTAGGGCTTAGTACCGCTTTGGCAGTTTTGGCGCACGAAATACCACAGGAGATAGGCGATTTTGCCATACTTTTACATGGCGGATATAGTGTGAAAAAAGCCCTTTTTTATAATTTTTTGTCTGCATTGACAGCTATGCTGGGGGTATTACTATCACTTTTGCTGGGACCGGTGCTAAAGGGTTATGATGTGATATTGACAGCTATCACCGCCGGGGGATTTATTTATATTGCCGGTTCTGACCTTATCCCCGAACTGCACCACGAAGAGAGTCTGAAAAAAGCTTTTAAACAGCTTTTAGCTATACTACTAGGGATTGGAGCGATGTTTGCTTTGACTTTTTTGGAATAAGCGAATTAGCAATTTAACTAGATTGCGGCTGGAGGGATTACTTTTAAGGGAAGCTTTTTAAAATGGGAGTCAAAGGTGCAGATTCCTATATCATTTTTCAGCTGGCTGGCGATCAGACAATCTGCCAGCTTGATTTGATATTTTTTATGCCAGGCAAGAGCCTTTTTAAAATCGGTTTTTTCCAATAAAGTTAAATTACGGGTTTTTAAGACCTTTTCCAAGGTACTAATTACTTCACTTGGCGAAGCATGATAAATTTTGGCAGTGACAAAATTGATTTCCAGAAGAACAAGGCTGGAGGTATATGGCCTGATTTTACTTTCTGCTATCCAAGAAAATACCTTTAAGCAAGTTTGATAGGCATTTTCATCATCCCGCAGAAGATATCGCAGCCAAACATTAGTGTCAATAAAAAGCTTCATAGGTCGGAATAGTCGATATAGTCCCTGATATTATCAATATCTATTTTTTTTCTGCTTTTTAAATGGGATAAACTGCCTGCCAAATCGAGAATAGAGTCTTTTGTGGGTTTGATAAGCAGGCTATTGCTTTTGGTCTGTACTGAGATTAAGACCTGAGAAGGTTTTGTCCAGCCGATTGCTTGCCGCATTTTGGCCGGAATATGGATCTGCCATTTATTGGTAACAGATATTGTTTTTGTCATAGTAATGATAACTATATTACAAGGACTATAATTTGTCAAGGAAAAGAATAAATTGACAGTAAGAAGTGGTGTGGTAAAATATAATAATTGAAAATTTATTAAAGCAAATAACCGGCAGGTTGGAGCCGGTTTTGGCACAAAACTGTGTCTTGCTCTCCGGAGGAAATGCCGGAGCGGTAGAAGCCCGTAATCTTACTTCTGGCCAGTGTTGTCCAAAAAGGAATAAAGCTGGTTAATGAGCCACGGCGCGGCAACGGCCGAGGGGAAACAAGGTGGCATCGCCTTCTTTAATTGGGAAGACCCTTGTCAGATCACAAATATATGTGGTTTGGCAAGGGTTTTTTTGTGATAAATCGATAAAAATTAAACAAAGTGCAAATTTTTATCAGATCTATCACAATCCGCTAAAATAACTGGCGTGAAACACGGCTGGATAAGCAGTTGTGAAACAGCAAGTTATGAAGGCGGATAAACTGTATATAATTAAATATAAAAGGAGAATCTTATGAAAGATAAATATACTATTTTGACAGGTATTGCTCCGTCCGGCAGCGGAGCGGTTCATATTGGTAATTATTTTGGCATGGTAAAGCCTTTTTTTGCCATGGCTGAGAAGGCAGATAAAGTCTATTATTTTATTGCTGACATGCACGCTTTGACTACTGTGCAGAATAAAAAAGAACTGCAAAAGAATGTAGAAAAGGTGGTTTTGTCTTATCTTTCTTTGGGTTTTGATCCGGAAAAAGTGATATTTTACCGCCAGTCAGATATAGGCTTGATCCCAGAGCTACAGACAATTTTAAATAATATTACTCCGCTTGGCTTAGTAAAACGCTGTCATGCCTATAAAGATAAACTGCAAAAAGGATATGATCCGGAAAAAGTAAACATGGGCTTATTTAATTATCCGATTTTGATGGCTGCTGATATTTTGATGTTTGAACCAGACTATGTGCCGGTAGGAGAAGATCAAAGACAGCACGTTGAAGTTACTAGAGACATAGGAGGTTATTTTAATAAAACTTATGGGGATACTTTTAGACTCCCTGAAGTTTATATCAAAAAAGAAGCGGCGCGTCTGGTTGGTACTGACGGGAAAAGAAAGATGAGTAAAAGCTTGGGGAATTATATTGGTGTTTTTGAAGATGAAAAGACAATAAAAAAACAGATAATGAGCTGTTTTACTGACCCCAACCGCATTCGTCCAACCGATCCCGGAAAAGTGGAGGGCAACCCAGTTTTTATCTATCATAATTTAGTGAATGAGAATAGAAAAGAAGTAGAAGATTTGAAAAAAAGATATCAATCAGGAAAGGTGGGAGACGTAGAAGTAAAAGAAAAACTATTTGCCGCTCATATGAAAAAATTTGCCCAGCAAAGAAAAAGATACAAGGAATATAAAAATAATCCAGAGATGATTAAAAAGTTGCTGAAAAAAGGCGCAGATGAAGCTAAAAAACAAGCTATCATAAAAATGATGGAAGTAAGAGATAAAATAGGCATTAGCAATAAATACTCTTTCTTTCAGTATGAATAAACAAATAATTAGCCCAAACTGTGTATATTTTAAAATTTCTTGGTGGACAAGGTCCTGCTGGCGAGGCCGTATTTAATGTGGTGAATTTTTCAAAACATCCTCGGCTAACCAGAAAAGCAGCCGAGGCTTTTTTATTAATTTGAGCTAAGGGCTCTCACCTCGGGGGAGTCGACATACGCCATCCCCGAGGTGTCTGCCGAAAAACTATGAACAACACAAGAATTTTACTTAGTGAAAATGAGATACCGACTCATTTTCTGAATATTAATTACTACCTAAATAAATATTTGGGTAAACTGCCTGATTCGCCTTTGCATCCCGGTACTAAAAAGCCGGTTAAGCCAGAAGATTTGGAACCAATTTTTCCGCTGGAGCTGATTAAGCAGGAGATGTCAATGGAAAAGACAGTTGCCATACCGGAGGAGCTAAGAGATGTTTATCGGCTTTTTCGGCCTACGCCGATGATAAGAGCAAAAAGGCTGGAAAAATACTTGGATACACCGGCCCATATATATTTTAAGTACGAAGGAGCGACTTTATCCGGTAGTCATAAGATAAATACGGCTTTGGTGCAGGCATATTACAACCAAAGAGAAGGTGTAAAAACTTTGACCACCGAAACCGGAGCCGGCCAGTGGGGTTCGGCTCTTAGCATCGCCTGTAACTTTTTTGGCTTGAAATGCCAAGTATTTATGGTACGTGTCTCCTATGAGCAAAAGCCATATCGGAAATATATTATGCAAATTTTTGGTGCAGAGGTGGCCGCCAGCCCGTCCAAACTGACAAAATTCGGCCGGAAAGTATTAAGAACCGACCCGAAAACACCAGGCAGTCTAGGAATTGCTATCAGTGAGGCATTGGAGTTGGCTATAAAAGATGAGAAAACCAAATACTCCCTGGGGAGTGTATTAAATCATGTTTTACTGCACCAGACAGTGGTGGGGCAGGAGGCAAAAAAACAGATGGAAAAGGCAGGTGAATATCCGGATATTATAATAGGCTGTGTGGGCGGCGGCAGTAATTTTGCTGGTTTTGCGACACCTTTTTTGGTCGATAAGATCGCCGGAAAGAAACCCAGCTTGAAAGCTGTAGCAGTGGAGGCCAGATCTTATCCGAAGATGACTCAGGGTGAGTACCGTTATGACTTTGGTGATATGGCCAAACAAACACCGCTTCTAAAAATGGAAACGATGGGATGTGAATTTGTCCCGCCACCGATTCATGCCGGCGGTCTCAGGTATCACGGCAATGCGCCGATTTTATCTTTTTTAAACAGGGAGGGGATAAGTGAAGCCAGGGCGTATGATCAGATTGCCATATTTCAGGCAGCGATGCAATTTGCCAGAGCAGAAGGTATTATTGTAGCTCCGGAGTCGGCCCATGCGATAAAAGCGGTTATTGACGAAGCACTTTTATCCAAAAGAGAAGGGAAAAAGAAAGTAATCGTCTTTAATTTGTCCGGGCATGGGCTGCTTGATTTGCAGGGTTATGGGGATTTTATGCAAGGGAAGTTAAAATAGAGCATTTATACCGCCCCGGAGTTGAATATTTTTAAAATAATTCCGGGGTTGGTATTTATATATTTAAACTACGTAAATACTGCAAAAAATATCCGGGCGAAACTACCAAGATGTTAAATTTATCTTTGATTTTATCTTTTTTGTAATCTTTCAGATTATAAGTAAGGATAAAATTGGCTTTTGTTTTTTTGGCTAAAGCTAGGATGTGTGAGTCATTAGGATCGTTAAGATAAGATTGCAGTTTATTGTTTTTTTCCAGGGCAATTTTTTCTACTTTTTTTTGCCAGTTTTGCCACAAGTTTTTGTTAATTGTCCAATTGAAACTAGATCTTACTAAGACCTTGTTTATTTCATTGATTTGCTTTTTGGCAGTGTATACTTGTATTTTTCTATCTGGAAAGCGACGCAGTAGGCAAAAACCTGCTCCTTTGGAAGAAATTAGGCCGACAACAATAACATCAGAATCCAAAACGATTTTCATTTATTCCGTACTTGTTTAAGCGTTTTATTTATTTCAGGTAAATTTTTCAAATCTTCTTTTTCCATTTGCAATATATCCCAATCATAACCGGAAGTAAGCCAAGAGAGGGCGGTGGGCGAAATCCGATACAATTTTTTGCCAATTTTTTTGGCCAGAAGCTCACCGCTTTTGATCATTTTGTAAACCATAGCTAAATTAACTTGCAAGATACCGGCAGTCTGTTCTGGCGTTAAGGCATTTATATTTTGGTTCATACTCATCTATTTTAGTATATTTTAACCTATTTTGTCAAAAGGAATAAAACTTGTCCCTTTTTGCCCATAATGGTATACTTGCGTATAATAAATTTATGATAAATATATGGCAAAAAAAAGGGAAATAGAAAAAGCTGGCCCAAAAAATAACCAGGCGAAAAAGCCTTTGGAAACTAAAAATAAACCCGGGAATCTGCCTCCCGGCATGAAACTGCCCCCGGGGGTGAAAGTATTTTCTTTTAAACTGGACCCCAAAAGAATCCTTATATGGTTTCTGATAATTTTTCTCGTCGGGACATTTTTGTTCCAGTCGCAGGGACCAGTGCCTGCCGGAACAAAAGATATATCTCAAGTAATTCAGGATATAAAGGACCAAAAAGTGCAAAAAGTGGAAATAGAAGGCGATACCTTGCTGGTAAAGTACAGCGATAGCGAAATATATAACTCCCGTAAAGAAAGCAATGTTTCCTTTGACGAGATTTTGGCCAATGCCGGCATTGACACTGCCAGTATTAAATATATGGTTGTTGACCAGTCTTTTTCCAAGGCGCTTGTTAATATACTGGAAATAATCGTGCCGGTGGGATTGACAGGTATACTTTTTCTGTGGATATTCCGTCAGGCCAGAGGACAGCAGGATAGCATTTTTTCTTTTGGCCGTTCAGGGGCGAGATTGTTTGCCAAAGGCAAGCAAAACCTTAATTTTAAAGATGTTGCTGGAGTGGATGAGGCTAAAAATGAACTGGAAGAAATAGTGGATTTTCTAAAGCACCCGAAAAAATATCGCGCGCTTGGCGCCCGTACGCCAAAAGGTGTACTTTTGGTTGGACCGGCAGGTTGTGGCAAGACGCTTTTGGCTAAAGCGGTAGCAGGGGAAGCTAATGTGCCTTTTTTCTCTATGGCAGGATCCGAGTTTATGGAGATGCTGGTTGGGGTAGGAGCCTCCAGAGTTAGGGATCTTTTTAAAAACGCAAAAAAAGCAGCACCGGCAATTATTTTTATTGATGAGATTGATGCAATTGGCAGGGCCAGGGGATATGGGGTGGGCGGCGGGCATGATGAGCGCGAACAAACCCTGAACCAAATACTGGTAGAGATGGATGGTTTTACACCCAACGACCATGTTATAGTGCTTGCCGCAACCAACAGGGGGGATTTACTTGATCCGGCACTGATGCGGCCGGGAAGGTTTGACCGCCGGGTGATAATCGATATGCCGGATTTTGAGGGCAGGATAGCGATTTTAAAAATACATGCCAAAGGCAAGCCTTTTGTTGAGAAATTAGATTGGGAAAAAGTAGCCAAAAGAACAGTCGGATTTTCCGGAGCGGATTTGGAAAATATGCTTAACGAAGCGGCTATACTGGCGGCCAGGTACGACAAAAAAGAGATTAGTTTTAACGATATTGAGGAAGCGGCAACTAAGGTAAAACTGGGGCCGGAGAAAAAGAGACTACAGTCTGACCTAGACAAAAAAATGACTACCTACCATGAGGCTGGACACGCGGTGGTTTCCTATAATTTGAAAAATACCGACCCGGTTCATAGAATTTCTATAGTTTCGCGCGGTATGGCCTTGGGTTACACTTTAATCCCGCCGAAAAAAGACAGGCTGCATGTAACCAAAACATACCTAGTAGAAAAAATGGCCAGCATGATGGGCGGCCGGGCGGCAGAGGAAGTAGTTTTTAAAGAGCTGACTACCGGTGCTTCCAATGACTTTTTGCAGGCTACCAGGATCGCACGGGATATGGTGATGGAGTATGGCATGAGCGCAGTCGGGCCGATAAGCCTGGGGCCGCAGGTAGACATCACCGAATGGGGCAAGTCCTATATGGAACCGACTCAGATTTCCCAAGAAATGCAAGCCAAGGTAGATAGAGAGGTGAAAAAAATTGTTGACATCGCCTACCAGACGGCTCTAGCGGTGTTAAAAAGAAATAGGAAAAGTTTGGACAATATCGCCAAGGCTTTGCTTGAAAAAGAGACGATGGAGCAGGAAGAGTTTGAGAAGATAATGAAGGGGAAGTAGAAAAGCAGAGTTTTAGATAGTTAGAGTTATAGAGTTTTAGGGGAAAAGTAGGGTATTTGGTGAGAAAGTAAAAAAATTACTGCTAAATTGTTTTATTGAGCGGTAAAATAAGAAAAATAAATAATATTTGACCGCTGCCTGGGGACGGTTTTTTTTTGGAGAAATCGGGCAAACATGAAAGCTGATTTTTAACCCGTGGAAATATCCCTATTTTTCTAGCGCTGTGTCGGAAGTTTAATTAATTTTTTAACTTTCTGATAATTTTTAAACTATTCGTGTTAAAATTAATCCTATGGCGAAACTTGTTCTTATCGATGGGCATGCTATTATCCACCGCGCTTACCATGCTTTTCCACCAACTTTACAAAACAGCAAAGGGGAGCAAACCAATGCGGTTTATGGTTTTACCTCAATACTACTGGCTACTATTAAAGACCTGCACCCCAAATATATGGCTGTGGTTTTTGATAAAAAAGGGCCGACCTTCCGCCATAAGAAATTTAAAGAATACAAAGGTACCAGGGTGAAGCCGGACAAGGAGATGTTGATGCAGATTCCGCGGATAAAACAGGTGGTGAAAGCTTTGAATTTGCCCATTTTTGAAGAGCGTGGTTTTGAGGCAGATGATGTGATAGGAACTTTGGCTTTTCAAGCTAAAGTACAAAATTTCAAGCCTAAAGCACCAAGCTCTAAACAATTTCAAAATATAAAATTATTAAATCGTAAAACTAAAACTCTAAAACTCTCTAACTCTAATACCCTAGAGGTTATTATCGTTACCGGCGACCAGGATGCACTGCAGTTGGTAAACGATAGGGTAAAGGTGTGGATGCCTGCCCGTTCGGCAGGCGGGCCGCCGCGGGGAAGGTTTGTGCCGGCCAAAATGTATAAGGCAGAAGATGTAGTAAAAAAGCTGGGAGTGAGGCCGGACCAGGTGGTAGATTATAAAGCCTTGGTCGGCGACCAGTCCGACAATATACCGGGAGTAGTCGGCATCGGGCCAAAAACTGCCGGGGAGCTTTTGCAAAAATTCGGGACAGTTAAGGAGATATATAAAAGTTTGGGGCCGGGGGGTAGAGTGGATGGAAAGGTAACACTGAAAATGCAGAAGGACACCAAGATCACTGAAAATAGCCGACAGATAAAAGAAAGCATTAGGGGAAAATTGATAACAGGATATGAAAGTGCCATGATGTCTTATGATCTGGCGCGGATCCATACTGACGCTCCGGTAAAACTTATTTTGAAAGACTGCGTGTTGAGTGATTATAACAAAGAAGAAACTGTTAGAGTGTTTGAAGAGCTTGAATTTAAATCCCTTATCAAGCGCCTGCCGGATGACGGCTGGGAAGAAATGGCCAGGGAAGCGTTGGGGAGTCGAGCAGTAAAGAGTAGGAGAGCGGTAGAACTAGAGAGCAGGGGAGCGGGAGAGCGGGAGAACAAAAAAACTGGAATGCCGGATAGCGGGATAGGCATGAGGAAAAAGATAAAAAGAGAGCAGGAAAAAAAAGAGGGTGAACAGATGGGGCTGTTTTAGAAGGAAACAAACTAAAGTAATATGAATAAAACTTACTATCTTTTTATTGATGAATCTGGTAATTATGACCCTGTAAACAGACAGTCGAAATCTTATATTTTATGCGGATGCTGCACTCCGGATATTAAAAGAGAAGAAATAAAAATATTGGCAGATCAAATTAAATTTAAATATTGGGGGAAAACTGATATTGTTTTTCACTCCCGCGATATCGGGCGCAATACTGGCGACTTTACCATTTTTGCCCATAACAAAAAACTAAGAAACGATTTTTTAAACGATCTTTTGCTTTTTCTGAAAAAAATACCAATTACTATTTTTATAATACTAGTAGATAAAGAGCAGGCTAGAAAAAGGGGTTGGAATAAGATCAAGGTAATTAAGAAAACCAATTACATTTTGATTTATCACTTTATTGCATTTTTGTTTAGTCAAGCAGGAGCCAGAGGAAAGATTATCATTGAATCGGCCACAGCAGAAAAAGACAGATATATTCTTGACGCTTTCGCCTATTTTCTTTCACCTGGTATTAGAGAATTTAAGGCGGATTATTGCCAGGTCAGAAAGGTATTAACCTCGCTTAGTTTTGTTACCAAGAACAACATGGATATCGAAGAGCAGATTGCCGACTTATTGGCTTACGGCGCCCGCTGTAAATTTGAAAAAGAATACGGCAAGAGGGTTTTTAAAGAAGATACTTATGAATGTATGATAATTAAAGTTCTCGAAAGGAAATTATTTAAAAAACCGGTTAATGCAAAAGCCAGAAAAATGAGGTACTTTAAAAAAATACAAGCTTTTTGTGTTCTGCCCTTATAAAATGAAAAAACGAGCTCGAGCCTTTCGGTCTCTCCCTCGTCTTTTACAAATCAATTATAACATAGCAAGGCTATATGATGTCAAACCAAAAAATAGCTTTAGTTCATGACTACCTAATCACCTATGGCGGGGCAGAAAGGGTGCTGGAAGCCCTGCATGAAATCTGGCCTGACGCCCCAATTTATACTGCCTGGGCAGACCATAAGTGGTTAAACAAAAACTTGCTTTTTCAACATACGATCGTTAGTGAAAAAGGGAAGAAAAAGAAAAAAAGAATAAAAATAATTTGTTCGTGGTTTGATAAAATTCCGTTTAAAAAACTACTTTGTTCGCCGTTGAGGTTTTTGGCCCCTTTAATTTGGAAAGATATAGCCAAGAAAATAGAAAAAGAAAATTTTAACGCGGTAATAAGCTCCAGCGCCTGGTATATAGCCAAGGGGGTGGCCCTTGGAAATTACAAATTCCAATCCGCCAGCTGGCGGACAAACCCCAAACAAATTCAGAACTCAAATAAAAAAAAGATAAACAGAAGCCAAGAAAGTAGAAAATTAGAAATTAGAAATTTAGAATTAGAAATTAGACGCAAGCCTTTTCAAATCTGTTATTGCCACACACCACCCAGATATTTATATGGCTATGATACCTCGCGGGACAGCAAACGCCCGCTAGTAAGGCTTTATGCCAATTTGGTAAACCCTTTTATGCGCTATTATGATTTTAAATCCTCTCAAAGCGTAGATTTATTTATTGCCAACTCTGAGGAAGTAAAGCAAAGGATATGGAAGTTTTATCGGAAAAAGGCAGTAGTAATTTACCCGCCGGTAAATACCAAGCACCAAGCACCAATCCGCCGGTTGGCGGACAAATCCCAAACAAAGCCAAAATTTAAAACACAAAATACAAAAAAAAGAATTACCGATTACTACCTTGTTGTTAATAGGTTGGTAAAAAGCAAAAATACGGATATTGCTGTCGAATCATGCCAAAAAGCAGGGGTAAAGCTGAAAATAGCGGGAGAAGGGCCGGAGGAAAAGAATTTAGAATCAAGAATTATGAATTATGAATTAAAAAGCAAAAAAAAGGGACTAATTGAATTACTAGGCTATGTAGACGAAGAGGAGCTGGTAGAGTTATACCAGAACTGTAAAGCGGTGATTTATTTGCCGCGGGATGAGGATTTTGGCATAGTGCCGGTAGAAGCTATGAGTTTCGGCAAGCCGGTGATAGGAGTGAATGGCGGCGGAGTAAAGGAAACGGTAATAAACGGTAAGACAGGATTACTAGTGGACGAAGCAAGAGTGGATTTGGTGCGAGAGGCGATAAAAAAGATTGAGATTGACGGCACTCGAGATGCTTGGTCAATTGCCTGTAAAAAACAGGCGGAAAAATTTGGGAAAGAAAGGTTTAAAAAAGCAATATTAGAAATAGTAAACAAAAGTACGCTTTAGATATTTTTTTGTGAGCTTCGTAACTTGTTTTTCCGGTACAGGCGGCGGGAATAAAGGAAAAAAGTAAATAAAATAATCTCAAAAGAGGTTACTAACATACTTAAAGTAATCGGATAGTATTTGATGGTCTTTAAATAAGGCTTTGCCCCATAAATAAATATAATAAAAAGCAAAGCAAAGGCATAAAAGAAAAATTTTAAATCGCTCCAAGGTTTTATTTCAAAATATTCGGCGA
>CAYNBK010000006.1:0-15206 GCA_964395485.1 uncultured Pseudomonadales bacterium | reverse complement strand
TCAAAGAAGGCAAAATCGGCAATCTTTTTAGTATAGGCATAAATATTGCTATCGGTTTAGCCGCTTTAGCAGCCTTTGCTTACCTGATTTGGGGAGGGATCCAATGGATCACTTCCGGTGGTGACAAGTCCCAATACGAAGCCGCCAGAAACAGGATAACCTATGCGCTGGTCGGTTTGGCCATAGTCGCCGCCGCCTGGGCAATTTTTAAATTGGCTGTAACATTTTTAGGCTTTGGGGATATTACCAAGATAAATGTGCCGTCCGTAAATGACTAAAAAAATTGATTTTCAACATAAAAACCCCTTACAAAAGGGGTTTTTTGTTTGCCAAAAGATTTGCTATAATCTTTTTAAGTATAAAAAAATTGTTTCATTGTTCTATTGTTAAATTGTTGAAACTTATAATTAACAACAGATAGTCGGTAAAAATATCTATAGCCTAAATGCTAAAAACAATATTATCTATAACTTCCGGAAGTGTCTGGGCGGCAGAGCCGCCCCTGGAAAATTGGGATCAACTGCCATATTTTGATCAAGACGTTGCTAGTTTTAAGGCCTTAGAACCTATTTTCCGCAACATCCTTTCTATCGCTATGATAGCCGGGGCAATAGTTTGTTTCGCCATGCTTGTAGTGGGCGGTTTCCGCTTTATGACATCCGGAGGAGATCCCAAAAAAAACCAGGCCGCGGCCGGCACCCTCACCTATGCAGTACTCGGCCTTATCATGTTTATCGGCGCCTGGTTTATCATGAAATTTATCCGCGAGTTTACGGGAGTAGATATCACCGTGTTTGAAATACCTAATTGAAAACAGGTCCTGAAATAAATTCAGGATGACGATTGCTTATTTTCTCCTCTTTCCCCTCTCCGCTTTTTTCCCTATAATGGATTTATATGAAACTAAAAGCCGCTTTCAGATTGTTTTTAGTGGGGTGCTTGTTTTTTATTAAGCTTTTTATCCCCAGCGAAATTCTTGCTTCCAATAAATGTGGCATAAATATCGGCAGTGAATTTAGGGACGACGCCGCTGAGCAGGTAAAAAGCCTAACCAAAAACGGCGGCTGGATAGTTTTTGCTACCAGTCAAAATAAAACCGATATCGAAAAACTCTTTGGCAAAGGCGTAAATGTAGTTATTCGCGGTCATGCCGGCTGGGCAGTTCCTTTGCCCTCTGATCCTCAAGGAATAGACGACTATGCCCTCTCCTGGGTTGCTACCCTTGCTGTCATTAATACCACCGGCCAGCCGGTTTTTTTCATGCCCTTAAACGAACCAAACCAAACCGGCTCCAGCGACGAAGTAAGCGAAGAAAATACTAAACTCTATATCCAAAAGCTACAAGATTATATTGGTGAATTTGAAAACAAAGGCCTTCTTGACAATGGCAAGGTTAAATTACTTTCCCCAATGCTCAACCAAACCCATCCCAATTTTACCAATTATTTTAACGATATCGTCGATGGCTCGTTTTACAGCCAATTTGTCGGCGCCAGCCTGAACTTATACGACTTACGAAGGGATTGTGCCAATCCTAGCTTGTTTTGCAATATCGACCCTAGCCGAAACCCAAGTAAATATCAGCAATTTGCTAATAAATTTAATATAGGCGGTCCCTACTATGCCCTGGAAAGCGGTATTTTTTACAAAAACGTCAACTGGCCCAGCTATAAAGACAAAGACCTGGCCGAAATGATCAGCAAGCTTTTGCCAAATGAATGGAAAAGCCCGGACTTTAAAATGTTCGCAATCTTAAGCTATGATCCAAATGAGGCAAACAGTCAAAATGACCCTGATCCTTGGAGTATTTTTGACCCAAAAACAACTCTCCTTAAACAAGCATACAACAATAACTGTCCTGCCAGCACCCCTGAACCGGGCAATTACCAAGCCACCGATCCAGAATCAATCATCAATGAATATCCCAGTCTGCACCAATGCGCCAGCGGGGGCTTGGTAACTGACGATGCCTTTTGTACCAGCGGCGGCTCATCAGAACAGAACCCTAAGACTTTTAACCCCTCTCGTTATGTCGACGCTGGCTCTCATACTGTTAAAGCTATAAGCGATCCCGTCCGTTTTAGCCAATCCGACTCTATTCCCAACAATATAGATCTCGGTTATACCAGTAATAATCCTAAACTAGTTTTTTGGGGGGCGGATTTTACCAATTTTCAAAAGCTTACTATCCCCTGGGCCAGAGTTATTACTCAATTTTTAGCTGGTCCTTTTGTTTTTCAGGGCAATACTGCCATAAGTGATCTTTACCAAAACAACAATTTGGTTGACTTCCGGCCTTTAACCGATCTTACCCCCAAAGACATCCAGGACAAAATGCGCTTTGAGTACTGGAAAGGCTGTGGTAGTATTGACACCTGTTCGCCTCTTCTGCATTGCCATGGCGCCACTACCAAAGTTGGTTCGGTTATCTGCACCGAAGAAAATAAAGACAACTGTCCCGAGCAAACCAAATGCTGTGAAAACGAAGACTGTACCAACTTTTTTATCCCTTGCTATGGCGAAGAAAGCAACGAATGCCAGCTTTCCAACGGAGAGGAAATAAGGATAATTTTGCCCGATGCTCCGCCCAAATTGGATCCAACTCTGCAGTACTTAAGCAAAGAGGCGCTTGATGCTTCACAAAACGCCTGGGAAAAAAGAACCGCTGATAATAGAAGCTTTAAAGACTGGTGGGCTGAAATCCCTCTGGTATCCAACCCCTTAAGTAAAGCCCCCAAAGCCATCACCATCAATACCTGCAATAACCGCAAAGACAGCGGCAATACTGTCACTTATACTCCTTGGGTGTCTGCCCTAAAAGATGTTTCTCATTTTTTAAATACCATGCTTTCTCCCAGTAAAACCAGCCCGGACAGCGGCAATCCGCTGGAATACAATGACGGCCGCAATGTGGGCGGCGGTACCTGGACCTGCTCACAAGGATCCTGCTGTTTTGACTACTCAAGCGGCAACACCGGTAATGATGTAGCTCATATTTACAACTCTTACACTAGTGATAATTTTGTCTATGAAGCAACTATGACCATGGAAAGCGGCGCTGAATCCGGCCTGGCTTTTCGAATTACTTATAATCCCGATCCGCCAGATGCAGTTTCACCTTTAAGAAAATACTCTGCCTACCATTTTTCTCTGCGACCATCCGGATGGACCCTGTGGAAAAGCCAAACCGAGCTGGACCACGAGGCGCAAAAAGAAGACCGCTGGTATAACCTGCAGCACCCCAGTAAAAAAGCCAGCGGCGATTATGGCGGCCAAAGCCTGGAAAATGGGCGTGATTACCGCCTACGGGCAGAAGTGCACAATATGTCAGACGGCTCGGTTCAAATTCTACTTAGCGCTTTGGACACCGAAACAGGCGGCGTCTTGCTGGATAATTTCACTTATCTAGACCAAAACCAAAGCGAAGATCCGGACCAAAGCAGCGCTTTTTTAGAAGGAGGCTATGGCTTTATGATGTATAAGGCCAATGTTTGTTTTAAAAATATCAGCTTAAACCCGCTGAGCTACAACCCTTTACCGATAGACAGTCCTTCTTTTTTCACTCAAGCTACTAAGATTATTGAACAAGACATAAATTCACTGCAGGAAAAAGTCAATATTGCTAAAAATAAGCTTACTATACCTGTCAAAATTGCTAAACAGACCTGGCAGGAAAACAACAATCTCCCCCGCTACCAAAAAATCGAAAAAGCCCTGCTGGCTGCCGCCCAAATCTTCCAACCTAATCTGTTAGCCCAAAACAGCAGTAAGGGACTTAGATTAGATATAAGAAATAATGGGTTCTCTCCTATAGGCAACGGCGGACATTTTTCGCCTACGCTAGAACTATGGGATGGTGATGGTAGTTCAGAAAATGTTGGTTGTGACGGACACATCTTTTTTCAAGGTATTGGTGATCCTATCACCGATAGCTGTTGGTGTTCTACCTGTACCGATCTGGAAGGTGGCGGTTGTAAAAACGTTGGTAATCCCTTTATTATTGTTCCCCAGTATGCCGGAGAGTTTGACCTTAATATCGGTGAATCAAAAACTGTTGGTTACAGTGCTTATTCTGATAAATGCTGGGACACTGTTTACTTAACTTGTACGTATTCTGTTAATAAAAACAACAACGCCGTTACAGCCGATGTTAACTGTGGTAATGTCTCCAACCCCCCCGGCCCTCAACCCACTCCGCCTGACGTCACCCCTCCTATTGTCGGTTGCTTCCCGCCGCCAATACCCACCTACAAACCTGACGGTCCGGAAGATCCGGTTATTGCCGAGGGCCACGTTCCAATAATTTTCGGTGAAGACAAACTCTGGTGCGATGAATTTAGATATGACGAAATCACAGGAGAAAATAAGGGCTGTATTGACGGCAATACCGGCGCTGCCTTTAACCAGCCTGTCTGGGCTACAATTAAATACCCCTATTTATTGGACATTTATAATGATACCTCCAGTCCGGAAACCGGTCTTTTTTCCAAATTTCTCCCTTACTTTGAACCCCAATATCAACCCGATGACTGGGATATCGCCGGTGAGTCGAATTTTCAATACTGTATCACGCAATGGGCTGATATCTGCGGCGCTCATCCCGAAGATCCAGACTGGCAACTCTGGTGTAGAAATAGCCCAGACAACGCCGAACTTGCTCCCTATCCAAAAGGAGCACCTTTTCCCGGCAAAGGCGTTTGCGATGGCCATACCACCGGCCTCAAAGCTTATCCTCCTTATATCGGCGGCGTGTCCAATGCCACTGCTTGGCTGGTTTGCACCCTGAATCCGGCCGGTTCTCTTTGTGAATACCTTTCGGACAGGCCGCTAATTTCTCCCACCCCAACGCCGACCTGCCATAAGTGGTCTGATTACTGCCCTAATACTAATCCGGCTATAAGAGACACCAACGATGCTTTGCCGCAAGTTTTCGACGAAATAATTACTTTTGCCAAAAAGCACTGGCCGGGTACCAATATAGATACTGTTATTTCCGGGCCGGATGAACCCTATTCTCTTGTTTCTAGGGCTAAAAGCGAATGGGCCGATGCGATCATCGAAACCGAAGCCAAACTGCAAAACGATCCTGACAACAGCAGTCTGCAAACTTTACTGGCTGACCTTAAGAACTTTGAAAGCAGAATTGATTCTTTTTACGGCCAAAGGTGGTGGCAATTTGTCCAACAAGCGGCAATCGCGCACGGCTGGAGCCCCAAATTTATGCTGTCTCTCTGGATGGAGGAGTCTGGCGCATCCGATTATGATTCTTTTCCCACCGTAACTGATCTTGGCTGCAATCCAAGTCAAAACAAGCTAAATCTGCCCGCCAATCTGACTTGTTTGTTTACTAGTTTTTATAATTTTACTGACACATCATGGGAAAAATTCCTGCTTACCTATTCCGGAGAGATAAACAAAGAACCCGGTTCCTGTTTTCAAAACAATCCCAATTTTCCTCGAAATTTATGCAGTCTCTATAATTACTTGGGTGGCGGCGCAGAGCCAACCCCTGAAGTAAATGCTGTTGATCTAATTATGGTCGGCGATTCCAGTTATATATTTGAAAACGCTTATATTACCCAGGCTGTATCTCAACAAATCCAAAATACCGCTTCCTGCAGTATCCAGCAAGTCCAAACTCCCAGTGCCGGCGATTTTGACAAAGGCAACTACCGCCTGTGGCAAATGACTAAAATAAATGAAAAAAATACGATTATGCCTACCAATAGTTATTTGGCTGATCAGTTTGTCCAAATGATCAGCAATTCTTCGGCTGAGGGCAAAATGCCGGTAGCATTAGTGTCGTTTGGCGCCAATGAATCCAAAGACATTGCCGGCGGTTTAACTTTAGCAAATGGCAACACTGTCGATATAAATTATTTTATTTCCCGCCTAAATAGTTTTGTTCAAGAGATTAAAAACGCCGGCGGTCGAGTAATTATCGGTACGCCGCTAAAGGGGTGCCCGGCACCAAAAGGCAGAAGTTATTTTCCGGAGGGCGAACTGAAAGAAATTGCTCAAGCAATCCGCAGTTACGCCCAGCAAAACGGTTTGCCTCTGGCAGACATATATCAAGCCTTTACCCAGGGTGCCAATAGCTGCAGCCAGTTTTACTACACCCAGCAAAACAGCTGTACAAACCAATCTGTTTATCCATACTGCCAGCCGGAACTGCCGAAAGTTTGCTGTCCGACCGAATGTTTGATTAATGTCGGCAATTATTGCTCTGACCAATTTAACTGCCGTTCCTGTGCCGCTGATTATGCCCACCCAAATCTATCCGGCTTTACAATCATGGCCAAGGAAATCAAACAGGCAGTAGAAAACACCAGACTCTGCCAATAAACCATAGATTAATTAAGTCAAAATGCCTAAGACAAAATTGAGACACAATCAAGAACCAAAACGATTCAATAACCTTGAATATTAGAAATTAATACTTTTCTTTGTTATGATGTTTATATGTAATAATTTGTAAAATTTAAAGATTGTTTTGTGTAAAATTTTATAATTTTTCACTTTAATTTTTAATTTAATAAGGTGTCTTTTTCACCAAAAGCGCTAGTCAATATCGTCACCTGCCGCCACTGTAAAGGCGAAGGCTGTAATTTTTGCCAAAACCAGGGAGTATACGGAGAAATGGAGGGACAAAGTTTATTTTTTGAAGTGCCTTTATATTTGGCAGTAAAAGAACGCAAACAGGCAAAACAATTATTTATGATAAAAAAAGTGCTTTTATTTTTAACTTGTGCGCTTTTAATATATTTTATTTGGAAATTACTATTATTAGAGTCTAGGTTCTAGATTCTTGTTTTAAAAAATGCAAGACAGTATAAATATCGCCGGCGCGTATAACCAAGAAAGCCTAGACCTTTTGGCAGAAGTTTTGCTTTTGGCAAAAAAACAAAACAATCTTGAAGCCAACCCGTCCCATCTTTTACATACTCTTTGGGAAAACGAAAAATATAAAAAACTCTTCAAAGAGGTGGGCATGAAAGAAAACTCTCTCCCCCCCCTTCCGGCTAAAGCAAAAAAACTTCCCTCCAGGCTGTACTTTGACAAAGAATTAAAAAAATCGCTTTACGTCGCTTTTTCAGAAATGCTTTCTACAGGCAGAAATTTAGTCACTCCCTATGAACTGCTGCTGGCAAACAGCATATTTTTAAATCCTCCCCCAGACCAAAAGGCCCTTAAAAATAAGGTGGACGAAATCCTTGGTATTAATTTGGGCGGAAAGACATCTTTTACTCCCACCCTTGACAAATTTACTGTTGATCTTACTCAGAAAGCAATGGACGGCAGTATTGACCAGGTGATAGGGCGCGAAAAAGAAATAGAACAAACCATACGCATCCTCACTCGGCGCAATAAATCCAATGCTATTTTGCTTGGTGAGGCCGGAGTTGGCAAAACCGCCATCTGCGAGGGTCTTGCCTTAAAAATCGCCGAAGAAGCAGTTCCCGATATATTAAAAAGCGTCCACGTTTTGTCGCTAAACATGACCAGCATTGTTTCCGGTGCTATGTACCAAGGACAACTGGAACAAAGACTGGAAAAACTGGTTAAGGAAGTGAAAAAACGGGGAAATATTATCCTTTTTATCGACGAAATCCACATGATAATGGGAGCCGGCCAGGCCGCCGGCACCATGACGGCGGCCAACATTCTCAAACCCGCCCTTGCCCGTGGAGAAATTCACTGTATCGGCGCCACCACCCCTACCGAATACCGCCAATATATTGAAAAAGATCCTGCCTTATCCCGCCGTTTTGAACCGGTTTTTGTAGGCGAACCGGACGATGAGGCTACTTTAAAAATATTGCAAAGTGTAGCCAAAAAACTATCCGAACACCATGGCGTCAATATTCCCGAAGAAGTTATTAAAGAAAGTGTCAGTCTCTCCAAACGCTATGTCCAAGACCGCTACCTTCCCGACAAAGCAATTGACCTCTTGGACGAATCTACTTCCGGTGCAAAAATAGCCGGTAAAAAAGAAATTGACAGCGAAGACCTTAAAAAAGTGCTGGCCCAGCGCACCGGCATTCCTATTACTTCTCTCAGCCAAAAGGAGCAAATACAGCTTTTGCGCCTGGAAGACAAACTGCGGGAACAAATTATCGGCCAAGACGAAGCAGTTAAAGCTATCGCCAACGTAATAAAGCGTTCGCGGGCCGGCCTAACCAATCCCAGTCGCCCTATTGGTTCTTTTCTATTTTTGGGGCCGACCGGCACCGGAAAAACCGAAACAGCCAAAACGCTCGCCAAAATCGTTTATGGGTCGGAAAAAAGCATGATTAGGCTCGACATGAGCGAATATATGGAGTCACATACGGCCGACAAGTTGATTGGCGCTCCTCCGGGCTATGTTGGCTATGAAGAAGGCGGCCAACTGACAAACCCGGTCCGGCGCCGGCCTTATTCGCTTATTCTGCTTGACGAGTTGGAAAAAGCTCATCCCCGTGTTTTTGATATATTCCTTCAAGTTCTTGAAGACGGCCGATTAACCGACTCGCAAGGACATACGGTAAATTTTAAAAACACCATCATTATCATGACTTCTAATATCGACGTCCGTCAGTTTATGGAAAGCAAACAAAGCCAGCTTGATAGGGCAGAATTAAACAAACAGCTTTCGATGGTTTTCCGGCCCGGATTTGTCAACCGCATAGATGAGATTATTTTGTTCAACCAGCTCAATCTTGAAGCAATTAAAAAAATTGCCCTTATCCAGTTGGAAAACGTAGAGCAGAGGCTAAAAGATCAAGAGTACCAAATCCAAATCCAAAAAGACAGGCTTGATCCGCTTTTACAAAAACTTGACTACCGTCATTTTGGCGCCCGCCCTTTGCGCCGTATGATCGAAGAAAAAGTGGAAAACCCCATCGCCCAAGACATTATCAGCGGTAAAATTAAAAAAGGAAGTCCGGTAAGCTGGAAATTAAGCTAAAAATTATAAGTCCCGGTTGTTCCGATCTGCCTTGGGTAGAGAAGAATCTAGTCCCGCTTTAATCGAAGCGCAAAAATATTTTTACGTTTCGCTAGATTCTTCATCCCGAATAAATCGGGATTCAGAATAACTATAGTAAAACCAAAACAAATTTACCAAAATTATAGGATATTATAAAAATTTATATTTAATAAAAAAAGTTTATTTAGTTTTGGTTTTAGGATAAGGAAATAATTTTTTAAAATACACTTATAGCAAACTCAAAAATTAAGGAAAAAAGTAATTTTGATTTGAGTCTGCTATAGTAATTTTTAAAGAAAATGAACGACTATCAAACTGACTATCCTGCCGACTCCGTCCAGCAGGCGCTAGACAATAATAGCGCCATTGTCTGTCCTTACTGCAATGGCTCGGGATGTCCCAATTGCCAGAATACCGGCCAGCTTGAAGTATCACCAGAAGAATTAGCCCAACTCCAGGCGCTTATGCAAATGCCGATAGAAGGAAGCCCGTCAAACATTCCTCTCAGCATTTCCCAAGCAACCGCTCTAAAGCAAAAAATCAAGTCGGATACTATCCCAGGGTCTCGTATTACCATAAGGGAAATTAAAACCAAAACCGCCGGTTTGCTGGCCTTTCTTTTTATTTTTTTATTATTTGCCGGCGCTTGGTTTTCAAAACGCTTTTTTACCAGCTATGGCCCTTACTTTGCCTCACTTGCCAGCTTTATTGTCCTTGTTGCGGCCTACTATTTAAGCAAGACAAAATATATGAGATACTCGGAGCCGCAAGATTTTTTAAGCCTTGTTCAAAAACTACGCCTTCAAAAATCCTCTCCGTTTAAGTAAAATAATATCATGGAGCAGCATTCTATCCCTCAAAATGTAGCCTCTTACCAATTTCGACTGATTGGAGACATGACAGTAAAACAATTTGTTGAATTGGCGGGAGGGGTTGTGCTGGCCTGGCTTATCCTTACCAGTAAAGTGTTTTTTTTAATCAAATGGCCGCTTGGCATTGGAACGGGTTTTTTTGGGGCAGCTTTAGCTTTTTTACCCGTAGAAGAACGGCCTTTAGACGTATGGATAAAGAACTTTTTTCTTGGTATTTTCCGTCCGACAATGTATTTATGGAAAAAGCATTCATCTGAAAATCTTGACTATCACAAGCTGGATTATTTTAAAAAAAAACCTCTTCTCCCCCCAGAAATGAAGGCCCCCCAACAAAAACTAGACGCCTACCTGCAAAGCTTGAATTTTGACAAAACAGCTTCTCCGCTGGATAAAAGCGAAGAGGCAAAAATAAACAAAATCGAGTCTCTGCTTTCCGAACTAAACCAGATAAAAACAAGAACGAGCACTTCCCCGACGGTTTCCCGAACAATCACAATCAAAAATGAAACAGCAAAAAACAAATATGGAGTCAGGGTAAGAAAACTAAACCCTCTTTTCTCCCTAAATAGTCAAAAAACAGCATTTCAGCCAAAACAGCAAAACATTAATAACCCCTATACAAAGATAAAACAACCGACAAGCACTAAAGAACAAAAAAAAGTAAATGACAAACCCTTTTTAATAAGAACAATCGACGACATCCAGTCAAAAGGACAAACTCCGCCATCGGTTATCCAGGCGCCCCCCCTGGTGCCGCCAATGAAAGTAAAAAGTCTTTATCCGGAAAAAAAACATATTAAGGCATCTTTGTCTGCTGCCTTTTCCATGCCTCTGCGACCCGAACTGCCCAATGTTATTTCCGGAATGCTTTTAAACACAATGCAGAAAAGCATCAGCGGCGCGATATTGGAAATAAAAAACCCCGCCAATGAAACAGTAAGGGCTTTAAAAAGCAATAAACTTGGCCACTTTTTTACCGCCACCCCCCTCCCGGACAATGACTACCATCTTTTTATTGAACATCCCGACTGGGACTTTGATATAATTGATTTGCACCTGGTTGGACAAATTGTTCCACCTATAAAAATTATCGGAAAAGCAAAGGCGACAAATTGAATCCAAATACTGCCCAAATAAAAGCCAGCACCCAGGAACACCTGGATATTCAGGAAGTGGTTGACAATCTGGTTTTGCTGAAAAACGGGGCCTGCTGTCTTGTTTTACAAACCACCACCGTAAACTTTGGCCTTCTTTCAGAAATGGAACAGGATGCGGCGATTTACGCTTATGCTGCTTTTTTAAACTCCCTTAGTTTTCCTATTCAGATCATGATACGGTCTCAAAAAAAAGATGTTACCAGCTATTTAAAGTTTTTGGAAAAAAGAGAAAAAAGCATAAACAGCCCCCAGCTTAAGGCCAGAGTTTCCACCTACCGTCGTTTTGTTGAGTATATTGTCCGCGAAAACCAAGTTCTGGATAAAAAATTTTATGTTATCATTCCTTTTTCCCCTTTGGAAGCAGGCATCAATTCCAAAAATAGCTTTGGCTCCTCCCGAACAATATCTCCCAAAGACAGGGCCTGGATTTTGGAAAAGGCAAAAAACGCTCTTAGCCCCAAAAAGGACCACGTTTCCCGTCAATTAAACAGAATGGGCCTTAAGGCCAATCAACTTAACACCCAGGAGCTTATCAAGCTGTTTTTTTCCATATATAACCCCGAAGCTGTTGGGCAAACAATTCTCAGTCCGGAAGAATACCAAAGTTTTGCCGTAAGACCAAGCTTTAACAAGGCAGATAAAGGAAATGAGGAATATGATTAAATTGCCTTTTGCCCAAGACAAAAAAACTGCTGAAAACTCGGAGCAAAACAACAAACAAGCAAAACAAAACAATAATATTGCGGTTGGTTTTACCTCCATCCAGGATATTATTGCCCCCCCTGCCATTGAGGTGGACTTTTCCCATCTGCAAATTGGACAGACTTTTTTCAGAACTCTGTTTGTCGCCGGCTACCCCCGCTTTGTCAATGCCAACTGGTTGTCACCTTTAATAAACTTTGACCACACGCTGGATATAAGCATGTTTATTTACCCCAGCACAGGAAGAGAAGTTATCGAAAGCCTAAAGCGAAAAATCGGCGAGATGGAAGCCGAACTGCAAACAGATACGGAAAAAGGTAAAATCGTCAACATCGACACCAAAGTCAAACTTGAAGACGCTAAACATCTGCAGGAACAGCTGGCTAAGGGATCGGAAAGGTTTTTTCAATTTGGCCTTTATATCACTATTCCCGCCAGCTCCAAAAAAGAACTTGACCGAGTATCCAAGCAGGTCCAAGCCACTCTTGGGTCTCTTATGATTATCTCCAAGGTCGCAAGCCTGCAAATGGAAGATGCTTTTCGCACTACTTTGCCCTACGGATCCGACAAGTTAATGATTACCCGCAACATGGACACAACCTCTCTTGCCAGCACTTTTCCTTTTGTTTCCTCCGAACTCACGGCCAACAAGGGCATTTTGTACGGCATAAACCAGCACAATGGTTCTCTTATTATCTTTGACCGTTTTTCCATGGAAAACGCCAACATGGTCATTTTTGCCAAGTCGGGCGCAGGTAAAAGCTTTTTTGCTAAACTCGAAATTCTCCGTTCGCTCATGTTTGACACCGAAGTCATTGTCATTGATCCGGAAGACGAATATCACCCTCTTTGCACTGCCGTTGGAGGAGAATATATTTCTTTCTCCGCCGGCTCAATCTCTAAAATTAACCCTTTTGACCTGTCCCAAGTATATGAAGAGGGGGTGGATGAGTTGGGATTAAAAATATTATCTTTGCACAACCTGCTCAACATTATCATGGGCAAGCTTGACCCAATTGAAGAAGCATTGCTTGATAGGGCCTTAGTGCTGTGCTATCGTCAAAAAGGCATCACCCCTGACCCCATCACCCAGCGAAAAGAGCCCCCCCTCATGGAAGACCTCTACAAAGTACTTGTAGGCATGGAGCAAAAAGAGGCTAATATGCTCGCTGCCCGAATAGAAAAATTTATTAAGGGTTCAATGAGGGGGATTTTTGACCATCAATCAACAGTTGAACTAAACAGCCAAATGACTGTTTTTTCCACCAAGGAACTCGACAACGAGCTTCGGCCGGTGGCCATGTATATGATACTTGACTATGTATGGACTAAAATAAAAAGAGATCTTAAAAAACGCCTGCTTTTGGTTGATGAAGCCTGGTATTTAATGAAATATCCTGACTCGGCCGCTTTTCTTTATTCAATGGCAAAAAGGGCTCGCAAATATTATTTGGGATTAACCACTGTTACCCAAGACACTCCCGATTTTTTAGGAAGCGACTATGGCAAAGCCATTGTTACCAACTCCAGCATCCAAATACTAATGAAACAAAGCTCTGCCGCTATTGAAGAGGTCGGTAAGGTGTTTTTTCTGTCCCAGGGCGAAAAAAACCTGCTTGTCTCTGCAAATATTGGCGAGTGCCTGTTTTTTGCCGGGAATAACCACGTAGCCATGAAAGTAATCGCCTCCAGAGAAGAATATGACTTAATCAGCTCCCGCCCTGAAGATGTTCTGTTCCGCCAAAAACAAGAAAAAAATCAAGAAGCTTAATCCTATATTTTCACCGGCATGATAATATGGAGAAAGTTATTTTTTCCTTTTTCCAAAAATATTCCCGGCTTTTGTTCGTCTTGTAAAAATATTTTTATCCTCTCTGACTGAACCACTCTTAAAATATCGGCAATAAAACGGAAATTAAAAGCCACCTGCTTTTCTTCGTTTTCCCCCTCAAGGTCAATTGTGCTTGAACCCCTCCCCACCTCGGCAGAGTTTGCCTCGATAGAAAAATTGTTTTTTTCCACTTTAAACCGAATAATATTGGACGCGTCTCTAGCAAAAATCGACGCCAATTTTACTGCCCTTTCCAGCTCCTGCCTTTCGACTTCAAATGCTTCTCCTTTTTCAGAAGGAATAATTTTTTCAAAGTCCGGATATTCCCCGTCTATCAACCGGCAAAAAATCTGTCCGTTTTCAAAAGAGAATACCGCCTGGTTTTCTTTCTCGTCCAAAAACAACTTTACTTCTTTTTCTTCCCCAAGCACCCTCTGTACTTCATTAAGGGCCTTGGCGGGGATAATTATCTTTTTTGTTTTATCTTCTTTTTTGATGATATTTTTTTTCAACTTATAAAGGCTCAATCTGTATCCGTCAGTGGCAACTGCCTCCATCTTTTCCTCTCCCCACGAAAACAAAACCCCGGTCAGAACTGCCCTTGATTCATCCATGCTGGCAGAAAAAGTAGTCCTCCCAATACAATCTATCAACTCTTCCCTGTCAAAAACTAAACTGCCCTTAAGCTTTTTTTCTTCAATTTTAGGCAGATGGGGAAATTCTTCATCATTTAGAGTATTAATGCTGGCATTTGTTTTCAAACAAGAAACATAAAGTTTATTTTCTTTTTTTTCCAAAACTACTTTATCTTTAGGCAAAGAAGAAACTATTTCCAAAAACTGCTTAACCGGCACAACGACTTTCCCTTCTTTTTCGTTTTTAGCCCCTGCTAAATATTTAATTGACATTTCTAGATTGGTTGCACTAAAAAACAATCCTTCCTCGTTTGCTTCCAATAAAACTGTACCCAGTATTGGCAATTGTCCTGAATTTGCACTTATTCGGGAAACTACCCCCAGGGCTTTATGCAGATTTTCTTGTAATATTATAGATTTCATAATTTCCCCCTTTTTGTTATTTTATCTTATTTTAAATAGTATTAGTAGTATATAGAGAATGTTTAAAAGTATATAAAAATATATGCCCCTTATTTTTCGTTTAATGTTTTGTCCAAAAGCTGTTAATAGCGTTGTTTATAAACAGTGCAAAAAAATAAAAGTGTGGAAAAATAAATTGATTTTTTCCACTTTTGCACAAAAATAAAAAAGTTTTCCACAGGCTTTTCCACAAGTTATTAAGATAAATTATTTCTAAGTTCCTTTATATTTTGTCTTATTTCCTCAGAGGTGTTATATAGGTTTTCTATTTTGTCTACAGAGTGCATAACTGTAGTATGATCTCTTCCCCCAAACATTTTTCCCACTTCAACCAGAGACAGCTTGGCATCTAGCCGAAGTAAAAACATAGCTATTTGGCGGGGAAGAACAATGTGTTTGCTCCTTTCTTTTCCTTTAAGCTGGGAAGCCTTTAAATTATAGTAGTGAGAAACCTGAGAAATTATTTCACGGTAGTTTATTTGTTTGTTGTTCTTTTCCTGCTTATCAAATTTTAAAACCTGGTTGACAAAAGCAGGAGTGATTGCTTCATTTTGAGTTTGGGTAAAAGCCTTTAACTTT
>CAYNBK010000005.1:0-15628 GCA_964395485.1 uncultured Pseudomonadales bacterium | reverse complement strand
TGACAGTATTCCTGCTGAAAGCAGGGTGTTTATGTGTCCTCATTCTGGTATATACAATACGTCAGAGTTAGCAGCATTGAGCAAAGGAAGAGTATTAATGGCAAACCCGGTACAGCTGGAAATACTGGGAGAAAATTATAAAACAAAAGAAGAAAACTTAAAAAGAATTTTTGATCAAAAGGATTTTAATGCTTTAAAACAGCTTATTTCAGATTATAAGATTGACTATATAATTTGCGATCAGGAATATTTGAAAAAATTTATTGACAGTATTAACTCGGAAATTATGGTTAACGGCTCTGATAACAGTCTATATCTAAAAATTATTTAATATATTTATGAAGATAAAAATAATTGCCTTTCTTTTATTGGTATTTTTATTGGCTTTAGCTATTAGGTTAATTTCCTGGCCGGATAAGGCCCTTTTTGGATATGAGCAGGGAAGAGATGCTTTGGTTATAGGGCAAATAATTAAAAGGGAAAAATTTACTTTAATTGGTCCCAAGACTGATTTAGCAGATATTTTTCATGGTGTTTTTTACTATTATTTAATGGCTTTGCCTTACTTTATCGGTAACGGAAATCCTGCAATAGCCAGCCTTTTTTTAGGCGTATTTAGTTTTAATAGCATATTGGCCTTATTTTTTTTGATATTTTTGTTTTTTTGGCTAGTATATAATATAAAAAATCATAATTTTAAATATCGCCACCAATACCTTTTTTTAGCAGCTTGTTCATTAGTTTCATTACCATCTTTGGTTTTAATAAAGGAAGGGGTAATGGAGCAGTTTTTTTTAGGAACAACTGCGCCAATGATTTTGATATTTTCACACTTTTTGATTTATAAATTTAAATCCAGAATATACTTTTTATATGGTATTATTGGGGCAGTTTTAGTATTGAACTTTGCCTTTGGAAAAATGTCTCTTAGTTCTGGCAGGAATATTTTTTATCATACTTCTCAAAGTGGTTATTATTTAGAAGACCAGTTAAAGGTATAGTAAGCGCAAATCAAATTTACCACTTTTTGAAAATAATTTGATTTTCGCTTAGTATGCTAATCTGCTTGCAGATTAGTTTATTTAAATACAAATTTGTTTTGCCAATACTATAGTTGATAACATTTTAGTATCTCATCAGGATAAGAAATTTAGCTGGCAAGCTTTTACTATACCTTATTACCACGAAGAAGCTTGGCAATATTTATTTTCGTATAAAGGATATCAAATTGATGAAAGATATATGAAGGATAAAAAAGCACCCATGTACGCTATTATTGAACCCGGTACAAATGGGTTGCTATTGGACAAATGGATTAAAGAATTAAACCAGATAAGCACGGTTTCTGCTCAGATGGATTTTGGTTCGATTGAGCTTCAGGAGAGATTTTTAAAACAAAGATGAAAAGACTGAATATAAAGTTAACAATAATTGGAATAAGTATTGTAATTTGCTTTTTTTTCAGCAAATTCTTTTTGTTTGGCAAGCTTCCTATACCTGCAGATATTATCAGTGGAATGTATTATCCTTTTATTGACTCTTATAAAGCAGAAACCGGAAGTATGCTGCCTTTTAAAAACTATTTAATTGCAGATCCGGTCAGACAGACTTATGTATGGAAAAAAATGGCCATAGAAAGTTTAAAAAATTTTACACTGCCCTTCTGGAATCCCTACAGTTTTGCCGGATCACCGCTTTTGGTAAATTTTCAAACAGGAATTTTTTATCCGGCAAATATTTTGTTTTTTATTTTTTCTTTTAATACAGCTTGGGGATTATATATATTATTACAGCCTTTGTTGGCAGCAGTTTTTATGTTTATTTTTTTAATAAACAAACGTTTTGATAAATTTAGCAGCGTTGTAGGTGCTATTAGTTTTGCTTTTTTCGGATATATGACAGCCTGGATGGAGTGGGGCAATATCGGACATACGATACTATGGCTGCCTTTGTTGTTGTATTTTATTGACAAGTTTTTTAATAAAAAAAACAGCAAGTATGCATTTTTGATAACCTTCACTTTGTTTTTATCTTTTTTGGCAGGTTATCCTCAAAGTTTTTTTTATATAGTTTTGACAGGCAGTTTTTATTTTATTAGTAAGCTTAAATTCCGTTTAAAGACTTTGAGTAATTTAATATATTTTATTCTACCGGGGATTTTGTACTTTTCGTTAGCTTTGCCAATATTATTAGGCGGAATAAGATTTATGAATAATTCGGCAAGAGTGTTAGATATTAATGATGTTTTAAAGCGTCAGGATTGGTTTTTGCCGGTGCAAAACTTGTTACAGCTTTTTGCCCCGGATTTTTTTGGCAATCCTGCTACTTTAAACTATTTTGGTATTTGGAATTATGGTGAATTTGTCAGTTATGTGGGGGTGGTACCTTTATTTTTTGCCTTATATACCCTTTTTTATGTAAAAAAGATGAAAAAGGCATATTATTTTTGGCTGTTTTTGGCAGGATTTTCTTTGCTTATGGCATTAAGTAATCCGCTTGCAAAACTTCCGTTTTTACTTAATATTCCTTTTTTATCAACAGCCCAGCCCTCTAGGACTATAGTGCTTTTTTCTTATTCGCTGATTATGATGGCGGTTTATGGGATTGAATATTGGCAGAAAAATAAAAAGAGTTTTTTAGCTTTTAGTATTTTGGGGTTAATATATGTAGTTTTGGGATTAGTAGCATGGTTGGGATTAAAGGAAAAATTGACTTTTTTTACACCTGAAAATGCGTTAGTATCTCTTAGAAATTTGATATTTCCGGCTTTGCTTTTTAGTGGGTTGGGGATAGTTTTATTGCTGGACAAATTTATAAAGAGAAATGTTGTTTTGTTTATTGTGGTTTTGCTAGTTTTTGATATGTATAGATTTTTTACAAAATTTAATACCTTCAGCGACCGGTCTTTAATATTCCCTGAGACCAAAATTACACAGTATTTAAAAAAAGACAAAACTGACTTTAGAATTATGAGTGTAGACAGGAGAATAATGCCGCCCAATTTTTCTACCTATTATAAGCTACAGGATGTGGCCGGGTATGACCCGCTTTATCTTACAGATTATGCCAGTTTGATAAGTGCTAACGAAAGTAACGGTAATTTCTCTAACTTTAGTTTTAATAGAATTATTACGCCTACCAACTATAAATCAAAGATTTTTCCGCTTTTAAATGTAAAATATATTTTGTCTTTACAGGAGCTGGAAGACAAAGACTTAGAGTTAATTTTTAAAGAAGGCGAGACTTTTTTGTATGAAAACAACAATAAATTAAGCAGGGCATTTTTGGTATATAAAACCAGAGCCTTTAATGAAAAAAATGAGCTGGGCAAAGCTATGTTCGATGGGGAAATAAAAAAAACTGCTTATATATATAATGGATACGTTAAGGCTGGGGAGCTGGATAGTTTTGCCGGTGAAAGTGATAACTTAGTCATGAAACATGAAGAAAACAAAGTGACTATAAATACAAAAAATGAGAATGAGGCATTTTTAGTATTGTTGGATGTTTTTTATCCAGGGTGGAAAGCTACTATAGATGGCCAGCTGGTAAAAATTTGGCAGGTGGATTATGCATTTAGGGGGGTTTATTTAACTCCGGGAGAGCATCAAGTAGTATTTTGGGCAGGCTTATGAAATTGGATATAAAGCTGGTTTTAATTTTGGTTTTGGCATTGGCAGTAAGATTTTATATGCTTTCTTCCATACCTTTCGGCCTACACAGAGACGAAGCCTCTGCCGGATATAATGCATATACTATTTTAAAAACCGGCAAGGATGAATATGGTAGATTTTTACCACTAGTATTTGAGGCTTTTGGAGATTGGAAAAGACCGATAAATATTTATTTAACAGTGCCAGCAGTTGCTATTTTTGGTTTAAATGTTTTTAGTGTAAGGTTGCCGATAGCTTTGACAGGTTTTATCACGGTGGTAGTTTTGTATTTTTTGGCAAAAGAGCTTTTTGATAAAAAGATTGCTTTTTGGACCGCTTTTATCTTAGCAATTTCTCCCTGGCATATTTTTATGTCTAGAAACGGATTGGGATGGAATGTAGTGGGTTTATTTTTTTCAATTCTTGGTTTTTTTGCTTTTGTACTTTCTTTTAAAAAGGAAAAACTTTTAATTTTGTCCAGTGTGTTTTGGGGAGTTAGTTTGTTTTCCTATGCCAGTAATCAGCTTTTTACCCCACTTTATCTAATGGTACTTTTTTTATTTTTTTTTAAAAAAATTCTTAAAAATAAATACTTTTTTGTTTCCTTTTTGGTTTTTGGATTGTTTTTAGGGTTATTTGTAAAAGTTTATTTGCCAGTTTTTAAAACAAATTCTAAAGGCAGTAGTTTTATTAACCCCAACTTTACTTATACAAATATTGAACAAAAAAGAATACAAGCCGGAAATAGTCTGAGGGTAAAACTTATTTACAATAAATATACTATTTATTCAACTCAGTTTGTAAAAAATTATCTGACGGCTATAAGCCCTTCTACTTTGTTTTACCCGCAGGATGCTAATGCAGCCTACAGTTTGGACAAGCAAGGAAATTTATACTATATAAGTCTGGTTTTTATAATTTTAGGTGTGTTTTATTTGCAGAAGAAGAGACATAAATATAGATTTGTGCTTTATATTTGGACACTCATGGCATTCCTACCGGCTGCTTTAACTATAGAGCCCAGGGCATCTACCAGGTCGCTTTTAAGTTTATTACCTATTAGTTTGTTTGCAGGTGTGGGAATAGTGTGGGGCTATCAGCTTCTTAGGTCAAAAAAGTTGTATAGTTATTTAATCGGATTGGGGTATTTGCTTTCTTTTGGGTATTTTTTATATGCCTATTTTATAGATTTTCCGGTTTCCAGAGCGGTTGCTTATGCTTATGGTTGGGACCAGATTATAAAATTAGAAGAAAAGAAAAAGCCGGAAAGAGTATATACAATTTCTCCTGATGATCAGTATTATGTTTTTTATTTGTTTTATCATAAAATTGATCCTGTTTTCTATTGGCAAAGTGTGAAAAGAGGTAAAATAAGTTGGGATGGTTTTGAAAGGGTGCTTAGTTTTGGGAAATATAGCTTTGTTTATAGCTTTGAGGATATATATACCAAAAATATCATGTTTGTAAGTAGGGTAGATTATAATAAGGGAATGGATAATGGAGAATTTATAAAACTGCCGAATGGAAAAGAGGAGTATATAGTGCTTTTTAAAGAGTAATTGTTTGATTGCTCAATTGTTTATTAATTCGATATTCTTAGTAATAGAGCAATTGAACCCTTGAACCATTGAATCAACGAAATGTATTTTAATAAGAAAATCATTTTAATTTCTATCATCGTTTTAGGAGCATTGCTCCGTTTGGTAAAATTAGGCTCCAATCCGCCGGGCCTTTATTTTGATGAAATGGCCTTGGGATATAACGCTTATAGTATTATTAAAACCGGAGCCAGCGAACAGGGAGATAAATGGCCATTGGTATATTTCACTTCTTTTGGGGATTATAAGCCTTCCGGATATATTTATACGCTTGTTCCTTTGGTGGCGGTATTTGGTTTAAATAATGCGGTTGTCAGGTTACCTTCGGCGCTGGGTGGAATTGTGATGGTGGGTTTGGTTTATTTTCTTTGTCTTGAGATTTTTAATTTTATTAAAATAAAAGATAAAAATAAATTGGCGTTGCTGGTGGCCGGACTAGTGGCTATTTCTCCCTGGTCTATTCAATTATCCAGAGTAGCTTATGAAGCAAATCTGGCTGCTATGTTTAATTTAGCCAGTCTATTGTTTTTATTTAAAGCAAGAAAAAATTTTAAGTTTTTTTTACCGACGGTAATTTTTGCCTGTTTGGCAGTTTATACATTTAACAGTTTCCGAATTTTTACACCCTTCATTTTTTTGGCTGGATTTTTGTTTATTTTTAAACCAGGACAAATGTTTTACCTGTTAAAGAAAAATATTTTGATATTTTTGACAGCATTTTTAATAGGTGCCGGCTTTGCCATACCATTGTATAAGCATGTTAATTCTCCGGAGGGAAAGCTGCGTTTTACTGAGGTAAATATTTTTAACAACCTGGAGATTGTGGAAAGATCAAATCAGCTGGTAGCAGAGTATGGAAATACTGTGTGGTCTAAAATAATTTATAATAGAAGATGGGGTTATACAAAACTTTTTCTTTCTCACTTTTTTGACCATTTTAATTTTAGATTTTTATTTTTAGAAGGGGATGTGAATCCCAGAATAAACAGTGGACAAGGACAGCTTTATTGGCTGGAAGCGCCATTAATTTTGTTTGGACTTTATGCTCTTTTTAAAAAGAAAAAACTGCTGTTTTTTTTAGCGGTTTGGCTGGTGTTAGGGGTTTTGCCGGCGGCGATGGCTAGGGAAACACCTCATGCTCTTCGTACTGTAGGTACGCTGCCTATATGGCAAATTTTTATCGCCTTTGGAATTTATCAAATTTTTCTGTTTGGTAAAAAAGCAAAGCCCGCGCTTTTTTTACTTATAGTTTTGTATGTGTTTTCGCTTTATGGCTTTTTGTATAATTATTTTGTAGTTTATCCTTTAAAATCGGCTGACAGCTGGTTTAATGCCTTTGACCAGGCAGTAGAATTTGCCTTTAAAAACCAGAATCAATATAAAAAAGAGTATATTCAATTGGAAGATAGAGCATATATAGCATATTTATTTTATAATAAAATAGAACCGGAATATTTTCAAAAAGCAGACAAAGACTATCCGGATAGGTCGCTTTTGGCGGGAAATGCCTATGTGGTAAAAAAAATGGATCAGGTAGATTTTTATATACCTGACAATTTAAGTTCAGGCAGTTTGCTAATAGGAAAACCAGAGCACATTCCTCCGCAAGCAGAGGTTGTAAAGCAATTTAAAGATATAACAGGAAAGGTGGCATTTGAAGCAGCAAAACTATGAAAAAAGCCTTACTTTTTAGTCCATATTTAGATACAGTCGGAGGAGGAGAGTATTATCTTTTTTCTCTTGCAAAACTACTTTTGAATAATAACTATGAGGTGACTGTAGCCTGGAAGGATAACAAGCCTGTTAAGTGGGCAAAAGACAGATTTGGCCTTGACATAAAAAAAATCATATTTGATAAAAAGGCTTATGGTTTATTCATATCAAAGGGTAAGTTTTGGCAAAAATTCCTTTTACAAAAGAATTTTGACCTGTTTTTCTTTTTGTCTGACGGCAGTGTTCCTTTTATATTTTCCAAGAATAATATTCTACACTTTCAAGTGCCATTTTCCGGATTGAGAGAGAGCGGTTTAACAAGGCTAAAGATTAAACAAATTAATAAAATCGTAGTGAACTCTGAGTTTACCAAAAAAATTATTGACAGACAGCTTAAGGTAAAATCCCAGGTGATTTATCCACCGGTTGAGGTGCATAAAAATATATTTAAAAAAGAAAAGATCATACTTTCCGTGGGCAGATTTGATGAAAAATTAAATAGTAAAAGACATGATGTTTTGATTAAAGCTTTTAAAAAGCTGGCAGACGGAGGAGTAAAGGGCTGGAGTTTAATTTTGGCTGGCGGGGCTAAAGATATTAGGCAAAAAGAATTATTAAAAAAGCAAATCGGTAATTATAATATTAAGCTAAAAATAAATCTTAAGAGAGATGCTTTGGAAAAACTATATCAAAGGGCCAGCATTTATTGGCATGCTGCCGGTTTTGAAATAAATGAAGAGATAAACCCGGAAAGAGTAGAGCATTTTGGTATAACTGTGGTAGAAGCCAGGAGCTTTGGCTGTATACCGATTGTAATAAAAAAGGGCGGCATAAAAGAAATTGTTAAAAATGGCAAAAACGGGTATTTGTGGGAAAGAGAAAGTGAGCTTGTTGAGTTTACTAAAAAGGTGATAAATGATAAAAAATTAGCTGCAAGATTAAGCGAGCAAAGCAGAAAAAATTTAGATGTTTTTTCGTTTAAGGAGTTTGATGAAAAATTTAAGCAAATCATTTAGTATAATTTTGCCAAACTATAACGGTAAAAAATTACTTTCTGAAAATTTACCATATATTTTTAAATTTTACCCTGAGGCTGAGACAATAGTGGTGGATGATAATTCAAGTGACGGCAGCGCAGTCATGATTAAAGAAAAATTTCCCCAAATAAAATTGATTAATAAGCAAAAAAATACCGGTTTTTCTTCAACGGTAAATTTAGGTGCTAAAAAAGCCAAGGGAAAGTTTTTGCTTTTTTTAAATACCGATATAAGGTTAAAAAAAGGCTCCATTGAAAAAGCTCTTAACTATTTTATAGATGATAAGGTATTTGCAGTTGGACTTTGTGATATTAGCCACGAAAATGGCAGGCAAGTCAGAAGGGGAGCCGGAAAAGGCAAATTTAAAAAAGGTTTTTTATACCATCAAGCAGCTGATACTGAAGGTGAAAAAACTCTTTGGGTATCCGGCGGCAGCGGAATTTTCCGAAAAGATATATTTGAAAAACTGGGAGGCTTTGATGAAATATATGACCCATTTTACTGGGAAGATATTGACCTCTCATACCGGGCGCTTAAGGCAGGCTACAAAATTTATTTTGCGAAGGAGGCTTTGGTAGATCATTTTCACAGTACGGGGAGTATAAAAAGCAACTTTAATAAAAGACAAGTGGAAACTATTTCATTTCGCAATCAGTTTATTTTTGTTTGGAAAAATATAAGCAGTAAAAGCTATTTGTTAAAACACTTTTTATTTTTACCATATCATTTATTGGTTGCGGGTTTGAAAACAAAAGGTAATTTAGACATAGGTTTTTTTAGGGCTGTAGGGAAGATAAGGAAAATATTGAATAAAAGGAAAGAACAAAGCAGATTTTACTGTGTGGAAGATGCAAAAATTATTTAAAAGAATCAATAAAGAGTATATTGCCCTTTTTGCTATTTTTTTGCTAGCTTTTTTTGTAAGGGTATATAAAGTAAATAGTTTACCAGTATCTTTAAATTGGGATGAGGCTGCTATAGGGTATAATGCTTATTCGATTTTAAAGACAGGAAAAGACGAGTGGGGAAAGTTTTTACCATTGTCTTTTCGATCATTTGGCGACTATAAAGCCCCACTTTTAATTTATTTAACAGTTCCATTTGTGGCTGTTTTCGGATTGAGTGAATTGGCGGTTAGATTACCGGTTGTTTTGGCTGGTAGTTTGATAGCAGTTAGTAGTTACTTTTTGGTTGTTTTATTGTTTGACGAAAAAAAGCGTTTAATTGCTTATTTAACCTCTTTTATTTTAGCAATTTCTCCTTGGCAAATATTTTTTTCAAAGGGTGGTTACGAGGCTACTCTTTCGCTTTTATTTGTAATTTTAGGGTTGATTTTTTGGTTATTATTTTTGCAAAAAAGGGATTATAGTTTAGTTTTCTCGGCTTTATTTTTATCATTATCATTGTTTTCTTATCATTCGGCTAAAGTTTTCGTACCATTACTTTTAATTTTTTTAATTGTTTCAAATTATAAATTTTTACGAAAAAATATAAAGCAAATCTTAATTCCCGGTGTAATATTATTGGCAGTTTTTGGGTATTTATCTGTAAATTTTTTTTCTTCCAATACCAGGGCAAGTGGAACGATAATTTTATTTGATCAGTTTGTTAAAGACAGGGGTCAATATTTATTTGAAATCCAGCAGGAAGCATATTTAAACGCTATAAACCAGGGAAAAACGTTGTCGGTGTGGTTAAATAAAAGACCTATTTTTATTTTTAGAGCTTTTGTGGATAATTATTTAAAAAATATTTCTCCCTATTATTTGGTTTTTCAAAATAAGTTTCAAAATTATCGAGTTTTTTTAGGGGGTATATCGCTTTTTACTATATGGGAGTTTTTGTTGGCTTTTTTTGGACTGTTTATTCTTTTTAAAAAAAAGAAAAAAAGCCGCTTTTTAATTCTATTTTGGTTGAGTGCAGCTGCTATAGCTCCGGCGCTTAGTATGGAGTCACCGCATCCGATAAGGGGAATGTTTGTATTGTATTTGGTTAGTATTTTGAGTACATATGGTTTAGGAATGTTTTTGTACAGTATTTATAAAAAATTTGGCAAAAAATTTTTTAGTTTTGTTTTTTTGGTAGTGATTTTTTTGCTTACTGTACATTTTTATAATTTTGCATTTACTTATCTGAACAAATTTTCAAGCCAATCTGCTTTTGACTGGCAGTATGGAATGAAACAAGTTTTTGATTATATAAATAATAATGAATATAAATACAAAAATATTTATATAGAAGATTACTATGGACAGGCATATATTTTTTATTTGTTTTATTCCCAAAAGCTGCTTAATAAAACTGAAGTTGAAAACAATGCTAGCATAATAGGAAAATTTAATTTTATCCAGAAAACTTTTCCGCAAAGATTTGAAATTGGTACAGGGTCTTTAATTATGGTATATACAAATGGTGTAATAAAAGGTGATAAGCTGGTGAAAACAATAAATTATCCTAACAACGAAAGTCTTTTTTCTTTTTATGAAATTAATTAAATTAAATAAACTAGTTTATTTAATAATCATTTTTATTTCTTTGTTTTTACTAAGAGATTTGTTTAAGCCTGGTTTTTATACCAGCCATGATGGGCACCACCAGCTTATCCGGATGGCGGTTTTTGATCAGGGACTGAAGGACGGGCAATTTCCGGTGAGATGGACTGGTTCTGCGCTGGATGGTTATGGTTATCCTTTGTTTGTTTTTACCTACCGGCTTCCATTTATAATAGGTGAGTTTTTTAGAGTTTTATTTTCTTTTAGTTATATGAATGTGATTAAGGCGGTTTTTTTAGTAAGTTTTGTTTTGTCTGGGATTAGTATGTATTGGGTTTTAAGAGATATTTTAAAAGAAGAATTGCCGGCTTTTTTTGGCAGTATGGTATATCTTATAGCACCTTATAGATTTTCCAATATATTTGTAAGAGCTTCTTTAGGGGAGGCCACAGCGTTTATTTTTTGGCCGATAATTTTTTGGGCTATTTATAAACTTGATAAAAAAACCAAAGTGGCCATATTGGCGGGTTCTTTGGCTTTAAGCTTGGCTTTAATTTCTCACGCAATGGTATTTTTTATTTTTTTACCATTTATTGTGCTTTTTTATGGTTTCCAGCTTTTTCATAGCAAGAAAAAGCTATTATTTATTAAGGCAGCTGTTTTGCAATTAGTTTTTTTTCTTTTACTGTCTTCTTATTATTTAATTCCGGCTATGCTGGAAAAATCACAAACTGTTTTTAACAGCGTATTTAGCAACCATATAGAAAGCCATTTTCCCAGTTTAAAACAACTTATTTATTCACCTTGGGGCTATGGTTTTTCTATGCCTGGTTTGGAAGATGGGATGTCGTTTCAGGTTGGTTTAGGACAGTGGTTAGTAGCCGCCTTGGGCGCTGCATTTATTGTATATATATTTCTAAAGAAAAAGAAACAACTTACTTTGCTTGGTTTTTCCCTTTTTGGATTTAGTGTTTCAATTTTTTTGATGTTACAGGTTTCAGCTTGGTTTTGGAGAAAGTTAGGAGTATTTATGGAGCTTGATTTTCCCTGGAGACTGCTTTCTGTTTCAGTTTTTTTTGCTGCCTTTGCGGCCGGGATTGTAAGTAAGTATTTAGATAAAAATATAAGCAAAGTTTTTTTTATTGTGGCTATGATTATACTTTTATATGGAAATAGAAATCATTTAAAAATAAACCAAAGTTTTGTCTATGATGATGCACAGCTAGTAAACAGTGTGGATACGAGCAATTCGTATAATGATTATATGCCGGTTGGTCTGAGTGGGGTTGAATTAGGCGAGGCAGATCCTTTCATACAGGTTAAAGAAGGAGAGGGAAATTTTAACTTGCTTGAAAAAAAGTCTAATTTGGCACATATAAAAGCAACCGTAGAGACACAAAAAGCAGAAGTACTTTTAAAAATGGCATATTTTCCCGGTTGGGAAGTTGATGTTAATGGGGAGCGGAAAAAGGTCGAATCTGATCAAGGAAAGATAAAATTGAATTTAACTTTCGGAGAGAATGATATAAAAGTTTATTTAAAAGAATCGAATTTAAGAAAACGAGCAGATATTCTGTCATTGGTAGGTATGATTGGTATTATTATTTTTGCAATATATCCGAAATTCAATTTTTTTGGTTTATCCAAGTCTGACAAAAAGCTTCATCATTCATAGCTTCTACATTAAAGTCCTGACTGGTTTTTATTTGAGGGTAGGGGGATTTTTTATAGTTTGTACATAGCCTGTCATTGTAGATATTATAGATAGAACCGGCATCAGCCGTATTGGATATATCAAGGTTTTTTTGGAAAGTAGCCAGTTCATTTTCGCAGGAAAAACCACTAAGAGAAATAATAGTTATTCCTTCGGCTATTGAGGGTTTAATTGTTTGACAGTTATCAGTGAAAATTTTGTTACCGAGCGTGTAGTTTTTATTTTGGATATTACTTGCTACCTGAGATGCAATAGCTTTGTTGTATGAGTCAGAATAAAAAAGATATTGGCTATATAATGTGTCCGGCTCTTTAGTTAGGATTATTGTTTTGTCGGGCACCCTTTTTATATAAGAAGATAAAACTCTGTCGCTATAAAAAAATCCTTCAGAACCATAAACCGGATAACGAAAAAAATAAATATATAAATAATTGGCAAAAAACATAAGATACAAAAAGCCAAGAGTAGCAATGGCAGTTTTTTTGTATTTAATTTTTTTTACTAAAGAAATAATTCCATATGATATGATAATTATAAGAAGTGGTACCACAAGAGAAGAACGAAGAGTATAAGATAATTTTGTAGTGCTGATGGCAGAGGGAATTGGTGCAACTAGCATTAAAATAATAAGACTGGCAAAAGCCTTTCTTTTTTTTTGAAACAAGGCGATAAAACCAATAGCAATAAATAAAATATCTATATAGTAAAATTCACCATGAATCCAATTGGAAAAGGCACCGGTTTGTTCTCCGTGAATAAATAAATTATCTACGGAAAAAGCGCCCAAATATTGAGAAATAAAGGTTTTTATAATGTAAGTTAGTTTATTGGAAAAAATAGCATTAAGTGGTGTTTGAAAAGAGCTTCTTCTATCTTGGTTTACTGCCTGAGAAATTTTTTCAGTAGAAAAAAATAATACTTCGTTGCTTCTTTTTCCGGCAGCTTGATATTTAAGAGAAAACACAAAATATAGCATAAGTACAATAGAAAAAATAGAAATTATTAATGCTGGTTTTTTAGATTTATCCTTTGTTTTAAAAATCAGATAGCGGATGATAAGGGCTGCTGCTACAAAGGGAATAAATAAAGCTTTTGTACCATGATAAGTAGAAAAAGCTATGCCTAAAAAAGGCAGGCTATATAAAATTTTCCAGGATTTTTGACTGATAAGGAAATACAAGGCTATAACATAAAAACAAATAGCAACCGGAGCATCAAAAGCAATTCTGGAGAAATGAAAACTCCAAGGATTTATAGCTAACAATAGAGCACTAAGTAAAGCGGTTTTTTTTCCTATAAGAAAATTTGTAGTTAAATATACGCTGTAAATAAAAATAATGCCAAAAAGTACATAAGGGAGACGGGCATTAAAAAAACTGTTTTTTAATGGACCACTAATAGGACTAGCGAGAAGTGAAAGTAGTTCTGAAGTTGGAGTACCTATGTTTTTAGCAGTTAGGCTAAAAGGTGACCAGGTACCGGAAATATCTTTTCCTGTTAACCAGATAGCTTTGGAGTTAATAATATAATCCATAGCATCATGAGCGATGGCGACAGGAAATTGCCCTAGTTTGTATACTCTAAGACAAAAGGAAAAAAAAAGAATTAAAATAAGGGCAAGACTTTTATTTATTTTCATTGTCTGACAATTTTGTACAGATACATATTGTCTTTAAGGTCGATTTTATCTTTTATATCAAAGGGGTATAAAGTGGCTATTTCCCAAGTACCGGTATTGCTCGGGTTAAGATCGCTGTAGGCAATTAAGTATAAAGAATCTGCCTCAGGATAGGAGTCATAATTCATAGCAGGATGCCCTTTTTTTATAAGCCACCAACGAAGGTCATCTCCTCTAATATCTCCGCTTATGGCCGTAGCTACTTCAAAATTTTGAGGAGCGCCAGTCTCTAGATCTTTTACTATGTAGTCGGCCACTTGTTGCTGTTTTATAATATTCCATCCGTCAGGCATACCTATACCTTTTTTTTGCTTTAAATCATTTTGAAAAAAAATTAGACCAATAATAAGTATTGTCATAATAATAGAAAATTTTTGACCAATTATTTTTTCAATTTTGTGAAATATAAAAGCTATTAGAGCCAGTAATGCAATAAGATAACTAAAACCATAATATCCGGTTACACCAGCGTCTTGTCCTGTTAAAACCTGGTTTTTAAAAAAGAATATGACTGTTCTGATGTTGTAGAAATTGTGACGTAGTTCAAAAATAACAACCGGAAGATTGCCTACAGCAAGACCTAAAAATAATAAAAGAAAATCTAATACTTTGACATTCTTTTTAAAAACCATAACGACAAAAAAAGCTAGATCAATAAAAAGCCAGCTAGCTACTGAGTAATGAAAACTAATGCCAAAACCAGTTATAGCTCCCAGCAAAAACCAAAGATATTTTTTAAATTTTTTATTTTTTGTAAAGATTAGATATATAAAATAAAAATAGAAAATGGATATAAAAGGCAGGGTGTTTGGATTCCAAAATAAGCGGCTAAAATTTACTAAAAAAGGCCATGTTGCATAAATACCATAAGCTAATAAAGCTGAAATAGGTGAAAGCCTTTTTGCTAAAAAAATAAAAAGAGCTAGCCCTGCCACCCACCACATAATAATATAAGACAGGGTAATGCCCTGGACGCTCCAGCCGGTAATAAGTCCAAGAATGGCGAGAATATAGTAGTATTGGGGGCCAATAAAAAAGCCCCGGCCGTCAAAAACTCTGGTACTGACAATAGGACCAATTAACCGCAGCTTTTTATCGTCTACCATTTGCCAGGCTTCTTTGAGGTGTAAACCTTGATCGAGGTGAAAAGTAAGTAATTTTTCAAAATGATATAAACGAAGGAAAAAAAACAAAAAGGTGATTACAATAAAAATAGCAGGATAAATTATGGTTTTCGTTTTATTCACGATGTATATTATAATTAGTTATTATCAATATGGCAAAGACTAAAAATAATAGAAAAAAAGTGGTGGTGGTTATGCCGGCATATAATGCGGCAAAGACCGTAGAAAAAACCTTCAAAGATTTACCAAAAAACATGGTAGATGAGGTAATTTTGGTAGATGATTGCTCCCGCGACAATACTGTTGAAGTGGCAAGGAAGTTAAATATTAAAGTATTTGAGCATAAAAAAAATATGGGCTATGGAGGGAACCAAAAGACTTGTTATAAGCATGCACTTGCCAGCAGGGCAGATATTGTAGTAATGCTACACCCTGATTATCAATATGATGCTGCCTTAATAGGAGAAATGATAAAACCGATAATTAAAGGAAGGTTTGATGTGATGTTAGGTTCCAGAATAAGGACAAGAAAAGAAGCACTAAGCGGGGGAATGCCGCCAATTAAGTATTTGTTAAACAGAATGACTTGCGTAGTTGAAAATATGGTGCTGGGAGTAAA
>CAYNBK010000004.1:15026-15820 GCA_964395485.1 uncultured Pseudomonadales bacterium | reverse complement strand
TCTTGCTTTCGGAGTTTATCAGGTCATTTCTGCCGGCTTTTTGATAAAGCTGGATTGCTTCATTTGTTTTTTTTACTTCCTTTTCAATCAGTTTTAACACTTCTTCTTCTGTTGGTTCGCGCTGTTTATCGATTTGATCATACCTTATTTGCGCCAAGATAAACCCCATAGCTTCAATTTCAGCTTGATTTTTGCTTTTTCTGGCTGTGATCAAGTCATCCTGTAGTTTATTTTGAAGGGTCATATGGTCAATTATAACAAAAGAACTTAGGAAAAATAAGTACCGATATGATATGATGTTGATGCTGTTATGAATAAAAACAAAACTATTATTGCGGCTATTATTTTATTGTTTCTGTCTGTTCTGACTTATTATTTTGTGTATAAAAAAAATAAGTATTTATCGCCCCTAGGAACAGGACAAATTTTGTCTTCTGCTTCCGTCTTATCGCATGATACCAAAATTATCGGCTTCTTGCCCTACTGGAATCTGAAAAACGAAGCCAGTATTGACTTTTCAGTTTTAGATGAGCTTATATATTTTGGTTTGGCAGTAGATGATAAAGGTAATTTTATCAAAATGACAGATACAGGCTACGAAGACCCGGGCTGGACTTGGTTTAAGTCAGATTCTTTGCTTCAGATAAAAAATCTTGCCCATAAGAAAAACAAACAAATTTTGTTTTCAGTTAATGCACTTAACAATGAGCTAATAAATAGCATTGTATCCGATCCAAAAACACAAGATAGACTTATAAAAAATATAATAGACACTCTTAAACAATACGAATTTG
>CAYNBK010000004.1:0-15016 GCA_964395485.1 uncultured Pseudomonadales bacterium | reverse complement strand
TTTGATGGGGTAAATGTTTATTTTGAGTATGTTTATTCTACAAATGATTCTTATTTTCAAAAAGAGTCATTTACGTCTTTTATAAAAAAGCTATCAGAGTCTTTAAAAAATGAAAACAAAAACTATATTTTGTCTTCAGATTTTTATGCCAACGCCTTGATTAATGACAATGTATATAGTGTAAAAGAATTGAGCAGATATTTGGATGAAGTTATAATTATGGCATATGACTTTCATCGGCCGGTTTCAGATACGAGCGGGCCTGTCGCTCCTTTAAAATCCACTAGCGGCCGGAGTATTATCGAAACCATACAAGCCTCATTAAATAAGGTTGAGCTGAAAAAACTTATTTTAGGGATTCCTCTATATGGTTATGAGTGGCAGACCTATTCGGAAAAACCAGCTACCAGCGTTATTCCCCAAAGCGGAGCATTGGCTTCGTATGGCCGCGTACACGAACTTATCAGCGAGAAAAAGCTTGACGTAAAGTGGGACTATGAAGCGATGAGTCCGTACCTGGTATTTAAGGAAAATGACGGCAGGATAAAACAGATTTATTATGAAAATCTGGAGTCTTTATCGCTGAAATATCAGTTGGTAAAACAAGTTCAAATGGGGGGGGTTGCTTTCTGGGCTATTGGCTATGAGGGCGAGTTTAATGAAGTGTGGAAAGAGGCGAGAAAAAAACTAAAAACCTAAAAATCAGACATGTATTAACTGTATATTCCCTTGGTGGTGGAACTAAGGTAAAATTATATATATGGCAAAAATACTTATTATCGAAGACGACAAACTGCTTTTAAAGGTATATCGTACCAATTTTGAAGTTATGGGATACGACATAGACACAGCCGCCGATGGAGAAGCTGGCTGGCAAAAAATTCAACAGGGTGGTTATGGAGCGATATTGATGGACTTAAAATTGCCAAAACTGTCAGGCATGCAGGTATTGAGTTTGATTAAAAATGAGAAAACAGTCCAAAAAAACGGTCCGGTTATTATTCTTTCCAATATTGATGACCCATCTGTTATCAAAGAAGCTATGGCTTTGGGTGCGGTCGCATATCTTCATAAGGACAAGGTTACCCCACAGACAGTGGTAGAGGCGGTGGGAAAATGGCTTGTAATTTAAGAAATCCCAAAATAAATTCACTAAAATAATTAAATATGACTTATATTACTTCAATAAAAAGGAAAATAGAACAAAGTAATAAATCCATTACTCAAAAGGATCCGATAGATTTTCTAGACTACAAAAAACCCTTATTTTTTGATATAGAGGAAGCTTATGGTCTTTCTTTTTTGATGCGCCTGGCAGCAAGAGGATGCCCTTTTTCATTTGCCGGTTTAGGGGTGATGGGTTTAAGCGGGTCCTACAATGCTTTTATTAAGGACTATCATTATACTAAAGAAAAAGCAATTCCCAGTATTGCAAAATTAAAAAACAGAAATTTTTTTAAATCGCCGCCAGTTGCGCTTGCCAGCTGGAGTGTTTTATTAGAAGTAGTTGATTGGCAGAAAATTTCCGGCAATTTTGCAGTCAGTGAGGTAAAAGCCTTAATTTACAAATTATACTGTACGCTTCCAATTCATTTAGTTTTACCCATAAGTAAAAAAATAGGCAAAAAAATAGATTTTTTCCCTCAGACAGAAGGTGCTGATAATAATGAAAACCTAAACCATGCTTTTATGATGTGTACAAATTATTTTCCACTACAGAATATGCTTCGTTGCTTTGAAAGAAATAATTCAGGCCTTCTTTTTGCTACCTCTGCCAATCCACATGGACAAAGGACTTTTTCTAACCCATTAAAAGTTGCCGAAATATTTAAACAACTACCTTTTATTATTGTAGATACAAACTTTTTAGATCCAGAGGGAAAGGATTGGCCATCGCACTCAATGTACGATTTTACAAAATTCCCGCAGACAGTTAAGGTGATAAGAATTGGCAGTGTTTCGCACGGCCTACTCAACGAAGTTTTATTACAAAGCGATTTTAGACCCGTAGTAGAATTTCCAAGACCAGTAGCAGAAATTACTTTAACAAGCGATATTCCGCCTTTTAACAATTTCGACTCTCTTCAGAAGTTGTTAAAAGTAAGTTATTAAAACAATGATATGAATATTACTAATCCATTAGAGCTGATTTTAAGCGGGCAAATGCCCCTAGATTTTAATTGGAATAGAGATACGCATGTCAATTCAGCAATTCCAAAACAAATACCGCCTGAACCATCAGCAGGATTATTAAGTAAGATAACTATAGATGATGAAGCTTTGAGAGACGGGCTACATGGTGTTTCTGAATATCCTCGAGTAGAGGAAATGTTTAAATACGTTCAGCTTGCCTCGCAATTAGGTATAAAGCTGATGACAGTTGGAATTTATTCGGGGACGGGTGTAGTTGATAAAACTATAAAAAAACTCCTTATTAAAATGGCAAAAAAAACACCTAAAATTAAACCGATTATTTTATCTTTAGCTACGGCAGAGTCTATTAATTGGGCAGCTGCTTGTAATCGATTAAATCCCCGGCTTCAGGTGCTTATTTTTATGGGTTCTTCGCCGTCAAGAATAATGGCAGAAAGCTGGACAAAGGACTATGTTTTAGACAAATTAGCTTGGGCTATAAAGACAGCAAAAAAGAAGTATAAGCTTAAGGTAATCGGGGCTACGGAGCATACTACACAAACACCGCCTGATTTTTTAAGAGAAATAATAAAAACTCAAGTGGTGAACGGGATAGATTATTTTTGTATAGCGGACACAATTGGATCCGCTCGACCAGTAGGGGTTTATAGAATTGTGAAATTTGTAAAAAGATGCTTAAAAGAATTTGGGGGTGAAAATATAGCGATTGATTGGCATGGTCATCGCGACATTGGTTTTTCTGAGGTAAATGTGATGACTGCTATTTCGGCTGGAGTATCGAGGGTGCATTTAGTCCCATGGGGATATGGTGAAAGAGCGGGAAATAGTTCTTTGGAGGTGTTTTTAATTAATGCCTCTAATATATTACAGGAGCATGGTTTTAAGAACAGGTGGGACTTATCGAAATTAACAGAACTTTTGACAGTCTACGCAAAAATTACCGGAAACCAAGAACCGTATTTTGGGTGTTTAGGAAAATCCGCTTTTAAAACAAGCTTGGGCATTCACACTTCTGCTATTTTAAAAGCAAAGGAGATAGCATTGCTTGCCGAGCAAAAAGGGATATTGGGGATTTGTGAGAAGTTAACTACAATGGCGAGAACCGTTTACTCTGGCATAGATCCAGGGCTAATAGGCAGGGAACTGCAGATAAATATTGGTCCATGGAGTGGAGAGTCTACTGTTAGACTATGGTCTAGTTTAAACAAAAAGCCAATACCCTCAGACAAACAAATTACAAATGTGTTGGATACAGCAAAGAGATTAAGGCGCCTTTTAACAGAAAAAGAGATTTCCAGCTTACTTTCCGGCAATGGCTATTAACTTGTCAGGGGTGCAGATAAATCCAGCCACAGCGCTAGCCGCAACTACTGCCGGGTTTGCCAGATAACTTTTTCCCAACCCCATTCTTCCCGGGTAATTTCTACCAGAAGACGATATTGCTACTTCACCTTTAAGCACTTTTCCTGGTCCGTTGCCGATGCATGCACCACAGCCTGGTTTAAGAAAAACAGCATTAGATTTTTGAAAAATTTTTCCATATCCAGCGTGTATTGCCTGCTTATATACACTCATGGAGCATGCCTGGATGATTAGTTTGCAGCTTGATGCCACTTTTTTAGTTTTGAGTATCTCGGCTGCCTTTTTCAAGTCATATAGTTTTCCGCCGGTACAGGAGCCGATAAACGCCCTGTGTATTTTTATCATTTTTTGTATTTTTATCATTTTTTGGATATTAAAATGACTTCCCGGCTGAGCCAAAACATTTTCAACCTTTGAGAGATCTATTTCGATTATTTGGTCATAACTAGCCTTACTGTCTGCAGTAAAAAACTCAGAGTGTTTTATTTTTCTATGGTTTTTGATAAATTTTTTTACTACCGGGGTTGGGGTAATGATTATTGTTAAAGCATTAAGTTCAATCGCGGCATTGGAAAGTGTTTGTAGTTCGTCAATTGGCCAATTTCTAATACCCTGTCCATTTACTTCTAAAACATGATCTTGGCATTTAAGTTTTTTATCTTTATACATTTTATAAAGATAAAAAACCAGATCTTTGGCTGTACATTTTTTTGATAATTTGCCATTCAGTACAAGTTTTGAAATGTTTGGCATTTTAAAAAGTATTTGTTTGTCGATAAAGGCTTTTGCCATGGCGCTTGCGCCCACACCAAATGCAAGCGCGCCAAGAGCGCCAGCGTTACATGTGTGGGAGTCGGTGCCAACTAAAATTTCTCCGGGCAAAACGTAGTTTTCAATAATAAGGCTATGGCATATTCCTTCACAACCTTGCCAATCTCCAAAATTTTTATGAACCTTGACATTATGTTTTTGGGCAAATATCCCCTGGCCTTTTATCAGTTTTTTTACAGCCCGGCTGGGGCTAAAAACAAAATGATCAGTAAAAAGCAAAATATCGTTTCTGTCTTTTATTGAGTAATGTGTTTTGTATTCTTTTTTGATGATGCTGTCGATAAGGGTGGTAAAAACCTCATAGGAAAATCGTTTGTCTACAGGCAAAAAAAAAGACTTTCCTTTTGGCGGCAGGTATCCGAGGTGTTTAAAGATAATTTTTTCACTAAGGGTTAGCTGTTTGCTGGGTTTCCTTTTTTTTATAGTTTTTTTTTCAATTTTTGTTTTTAATAATCCGCCGGAAACTATAATTATTTTTTCAATTTTCGAATATTTATTTATGACTTTGTTGGTGCTTATTTGTTTATTTTTGATAAAGGTGTTTAATAGCTCAAAATTAGTCGAGGCGAGAATACTGTTATTTATACAGTTCTCCCGAAATATCCTAGAAAATGAAACAGCAAAAATTATTTTTACACCGATATCTTTTAGGGTAATTACGGCGTGCTCCCTGGCGGAACCACAGCCAAAATTTCTTCCCCCGACGATTACTTTTGGCGACAGCTTTTGTAAATCACCTTCATAAATACAAGGGGGATGATAACCAGTCAAGGCATAACGGCTTAGCCCCTGGAAATATACACAATACCTGGCGGGATAGATATGGTCAGTGGAAAAATTATCGCACAGTGTGTTTTTATATATTTTTTTATGTTGGAATTTGCCGGCCAGCTGTTGTTTTATAGTTTCCGGTTTATTGCTCAGCCAAAAAATATCACCCGACCGGTGAATACCGATTGTTGAATTTTTCATATTTGACTTATTGTAGACATGGTTTTTATTGAAAGGATATAAGCAAATGCAAACAAAAACCTAGCTATCGGCACTTTATTGCTTTAGCTATTATGTTATTTTATAAATATTAATCTTTATGCCAGGGGAGCCTGGCGTTAGGTTTGCCAAATAATTTTGCTGCTACGATTGCGACAATAAATCCTCCGATAAAAAAAGACCAAAAATTTAATCCGGCTGGCTGCTTTAATTGTCCACTTGCACTAAAACCAATTAGCAAAACACCAATAAAAAGATTGATAAATGACCAGATAATGTTCAAAACAGGAGAAGAAATTCGCTTAAATGGTGTCATGTGTGTTTTCCCGGAAATTCCTTGGACAAGATGGGGGAGACTGTTAAAAATAAAAAAACCGGCAAAAAATTCTCTTAACATATATTTTCACCTCCTTAAGAAATAGGTTATAATATAATAATATGTCATATAAACAAATATTTTTCAAGTTAAGCTGATTAAGCTGAGTTTAATAAACTTAATAAAATGGTAAAAAAATTCAAAACCATAAAATACGACCAAAGCGAATTCAAATCCCTATCCGGTTTATGGAAGGTGGAGAGGATGATTTTGGACGACTTTGACTTTAAAACCCTGGCAAATCGGGTGGTTAATGTTATTTTAACAGAATTAAACTATTTGGAGTTGGGCTATCAGATTATTGTATTGACATTATTAGATTCAAAGCGCAAAAACATTGTTAGATTAGCTATTTCGCAAACAGAAGCAGGTAAAAAAGCACTACAAGAAACCCCGATCCCTTTTAAAAAAATAGTAATCCCCTTTGGTACAAAAAGTAATTTACTAGTCCGTTCAATAAAAGAAAAAAAGGTTTATTTTACGCACGATATGTCAGATGTTTTAAGCCCAGCCGGCAGTAAAGAAGAGTGGCGTCGGATTCAGAAAGTATGCAGTATAAAAACATCAATGATTTTTCCTGTTCTTGTAGGAGGAAAGTCAATCGGAGCGATGATTTTTAGTTTGTCAAAAGGCGTGGGTGAAATAAGCCAATATGAAAAAGAGGTTTTAGCTGGTTTTACTAATGCCGTTGGCTTGGCTGTTAAACACTCGGATTTTTATCGCCGCTTAAAGCAAACCAACATCCATTTAAAGGAAGTTTCTGAGTTAAAAGACGAGTTTGTTTCACTGGTCAGTCATGAGCTTAGGACACCGATGACAGCCGTAAGCGGCACCCTGTCTACTGTCTTAGACGGCTTTGCCGGTAAAATTGAATCAGAAACCAAAGAATTTCTTCAGGGCGCAAAAAACGAAACCGACCGTTTGCTCCGGATGGTAAACAATTTGCTCAACATTTCCCGAATCGAATCAGGCAGGTTGAAATACGATATTGAAGAGTTTGACGCTTGGGACGTGATAAAAACGTCATACCAAAACTTATTGCCGCTAGCGGTCGAAAAATCACTAAGCCTGGAAAAACCGCAGAAGCCGGATTTCCCAATACGCATCAAAGCCGATCGGGACAAATTTGAGGAACTTCTGAATAATCTTATCGGCAACAGTATTAAATATACCGAGAGCGGTAAGGTTTGGCTGGAAATAGCCAGGAAAGGTACCTTTTTGGAGTTTTCTATATCCGATACAGGAGTTGGTATTAGCAAAGAAGACCAAAAAAAGCTGTTTAAGCGTTTTTCCCGCACCGAAAGACGAACGGGTGAAAAGAGGGCAAAAGGAACAGGGCTGGGTCTTTATATCTGTAAAATATTAGTAGAGGGTATGGGCGGTAAAATCGGGATCGAATCAGAGTCTGGACGCGGCTCCAAATTTTTCTTTTCTTTACCCTCGGCCGAACGCTAGATATTTTTTAGCCTCATGACAAAAAGCTCTTTTTTTAGTAGAATGAAAATATCATGAAAAAAATATTGATAATAGAGGACGAGTCTCTAATAGCAAAAATCTATGCCACCCGTTTAAATGCCGAGGGCTTTGAAGTCATTTTGGCGGATGATGGCCAAAAGGGTTTGGAGATAGCCCTTTCCACCAGTCCAGACTTGATACTTCTGGATTTGATGATTCCAAAACTTTCCGGATCAGAGGTTTTAAGCAGGCTTAGGCAAAATCCCGCTACTCAAAAAACGCCCGTGATTATTTACTCCAATCTATCTGACGATCAGGAGATGGCCAATGTAAAAAAACTGGGAGCAACCGAGTTTTTAATCAAAGCAAAAATTTCAGCACCGGACTTGGTAAAAAAAATAAAAAGTTATTTAAATTAATAAAAAAGACAATTTTTAAGAAACGGTAAAAGCAATTTTACCGCCTGCCCATGCCAGATTTAGTCGGGATATTAGTAAACACTTTGTTCCTGTATTTAGTGGTATTGAACTTCTTTTTGGCTTTCTTTATATTTTTCCGCAACCCAAAAAAAAACATCAATCAATCTTTTTCTTTGCTATGCCTGCTTCTTTCTGTGTGGTCTTTTGCTGTATTTGCCTCTCATAGTGTTGCTTTTAACCGCTATGTCTGGTCCAGGCTTTCATACTTTTCCCAGATGATAATCTTACTCGATGTTTGGTACCTTTCTTTTATTTATCCAAAGAAAACTGCGGTTATGCAGACGGCGGCGGCCATTTTTGGTACGGCTTTTCTTGTAGTTTTTAGCACACTGCTTATTTTTACCTCTTTTTTTGTCAGCAAACAAAATTATTTCGGAAACGCCTTTTTACTTTTTAGTACTCTTTCTTGGATTCCAATTGCCTGGACGGTATTAAACTTACAGCAAAAGTTTAGCCAGGTTTTAGGACTGGAAAAACAGCAGCTTAAATTTATTTTTTACGCTTATTTATTGTATGCCTTTAATGCCAATTTTTTGGCCAATTTATTTAACATCAGTGGCAATGACTATGCCTCTACCTCTTTTTCTGCTTTGGCATCTTTAGTTTTGACCATTGCTGTTTTTTATGCCATTGCCCGCTACCGGCTTATGGACGTTCGCTTTATTGTTTCAAAAATAATAGTTTATACTCTGCTTTCTCTTATTGTAGTTTTAGCTTACAGTATGATTTTGTTTATTTTGGGGCTATATTTTTATCAGGCTCAATTGGACGGTCCGACTTTGCTTATCGTGCTCAGTATTACTTTATTGACAGTTTTAACTTCAGTGCCTTTGAAAAAAGCTTTGGAAAAGATCAGCAACCGCGCCGTATTGAAAGACAAGCTTTTGCGCAACCAGGCTTTGCTGAAGTTTGCCCCTATGTTTATCAAATATGAAGATTTAGATTCCCTGGCCAAACATTTTTGTCTGCGTTTACGGGAGCTTCTGCATCTGGAGGGGGCAAATTTACTGTACTCTCGGGGAGACAAGATATTTTTTGTGCCGGGAGATACAAAAATAAATTTTAATAAAGAATCCTGCGCTGTTTTGTTTACCGCCGAAAAAGAGTTTTACATCATTGACGAAAGTCCGGAGGGAGAGATAAAAAATTTTATGCACGATAGTAAATCTTATTATATGCAAATATTCAAACACAAAGAGTTTAAGGCAGTATTGCTTCTTGGCTACAAATTGAATGGCGATATTTATTTTGACGACGAGAGAAATTTTTTATCAGTTTTGTTGACTCAGTTTTTTATTGCCCTAGAGAGAGTGCTTTTATTTGAAAAAACCAAAAACTTTAATAATGTTTTGCAAGTCAAGGTTAGAGATGCAACTGCCGAGATTGGCAAAAGCAACTACCAGCTAAAACAGAACCTCCGTCTTAAAGATGAGCTGATATCAGTTGTGTCACACGAGCTCATAGTTCCCATGGTGGCGATTTCCGGATCACTGAGCACTATTATTGAGGGTATGGCCGGCAAGGTTTCAGTCAGCGCGAAGGATTTTTTACAAGCAGTTTACAACGAAAATACCCGCCTTATCAGGTTGACAAAAAATTTACTCAGTATTTCCCGGATTCGTTCCGGCAGGATAAGTTTTGAGATGGAAAAATTTAACCCGGAAAAAGTGATAGAAGAAATAGCCGGTCTTATTCAGCCTTTGGTAGAAGAAAAAAAGCTCATATTCAAGCTGGATATCGGCTCAGACAACAGCAGGGTTTATGCTGATAAAGACAAGCTTAAAGAAGTGATAATTAATTTGCTGGACAATAGTATCCGTTACACCAAAAAAGGGCAAATTAAGCTAGGGTTGGTGGAGGAAGGAGAAAAGATCAAATTTTATGTTCAGGATAGCGGTTCAGGTATAAGCGAAAAAGAAAAAAAGCACATTTTTTCTGATATTGATTTGCTAAATGATCAAAAAAAGTTAACAAAAAAAGGCAGAGGTTTGGGGCTGTATATTTGCCACAATCTACTGGCAGGTATGAAGGGCAATATCGCAGTAGAGTCATTAAAAGCCGGAACTATTTTTAGTTTTTGGCTGCCAAAGGCATGATTATGGAAAAAAAGAAAGTATTATTTATTGAAGACGACAGCCTTATTGTAAAAATTTATACTACCCGTTTGGAGCTGGAGGGGATTGAGGTGAGTTCAGCCGAAGACGGAGAAATCGCCATGCAAATGTATCGCCAAAAAGAGCCGGATCTTATCGTGCTTGACCTGATGCTCCCAAAAGTCTCCGGTTTGGAAATATTAAAGCAGATTCGGCAGGAAAACAAAAGCATTCCGATCATTGTTTATTCGGTTCTGTCAGACAGGGAAAAAATTGAGGAAATGAAAGCAAACGGAGCCAATGAGTATTTTGTCAAACCGGATATACACCCGCGCCAGATGGTAGAAAGGATAAAAAGTTATCTCGCCTAAAAAACAATGAAACTAAGTAACGAAAAAATAAAAGAAATTCTTCTCAAGTCTGGCTTTGTTTCAGAAGAAGAGTTGGATCATGCGATAAAAACTGCCAAAGACTTGGAAAAGCCGCTGATAGATATTCTGCTTTTTCGCAGTATTATAAACGACAGTCTTTTTGGCCAGCTATTGGCAGAAGAGTACAAGGCTCCTTATGTCAGTTTAGACCATCTATCTATTCCTATCGAGGTGTTGGCTTTGGTTCCGGAGAAAATGGCACAGGCGAAAAAAGTAATTCCTTTTGAAAAAAAAGATGGCGAGCTGTTTTTAGCCATGGAAGACCCCCAGGATCTGGAAACTATTGAGCTGGTTCAGCGCAAGAGCAACCTTAGGGTAAAACCCCATTTTGTTACCAGCTTCAGCTTAAAAAAAGCGCTTTCTCAATACAAAAAAGACATTCTAGTTAAATTTGAGGATATTATTAGCGAGAACTTAAAAAAAACAGGCAAGAGCAGTGAAAATATTGATTTAACAAAAATAGCGGTTGATGTTCCGGTGATAACTATATTAAACACTATTCTTGAGTATGCTATAGCTCAAAAAGCGTCTGATGTTCACGCCGAACAGATGGAAAACTGGTTTGTAGTCCGGATGAGGATAGATGGTATTTTGCATGATGTCCTCCAACTGCCAAAAAATATAGCCAGGGCGCTGATAGCCAGGATAAAAATCCTGTCAAATCTGAAAATCGATGAACATCGGGTTCCTCAAGACGGCAGGTTTAAATACGATATCGGAGAAGAGAGGATCTCACTCAGGGTTTCGATAGTTCCTGCTTTTTACGGAGAAAATGCAGTACTGCGCTTGCTTTTTGAGTCGACCAGGCCTTTATCTTTGGAGGAGCTGGGGATCAGCGGCCACAATCTGGAGCTTATCAAAGATGCGATAAAAAAACCTCATGGCATGTTTTTAGTGACCGGCCCTACCGGTTCAGGCAAGACAACTACGCTGTACTCGGTTCTCAATATGATAAATTCTACCGAGGTAAAAATATGTACGATAGAAGATCCGGTAGAATATGATATTAATCGTCTTACCCAGATTCAAACCAACAGTATCACTGGTCTTACTTTTGCTGCCGGTTTGCGTTCGTTACTACGGCATGACCCGGATATTATAATGGTAGGAGAAATCAGAGACAATGAGACAGCCGAAATAGCAATTCACTCTGCTCTTACCGGCCATTTGGTTCTTTCGACTCTTCATACCAATGATGCGCCTTCGAGCATTCCCAGGTTACTGGATATGGATGTAGAGGCTTTTTTACTGACAGCTACCCTCAATGTGGTGATAGCACAGCGTCTGGTGAGGCGGATTTGCACCAACTGTATCCACGAGGTAAAGCCGGAACAAAGCAAGCTCGCCCATTTTAAATCTATTTACAAAATGGAACTGAGTAAGCAAAAGTTTTATGCCGGTAAAGGCTGCAGTGAATGCTCCGGCCGGGGTTACAAGGGCAGAATCGGCATATATGAAATAATTCACACCAGCGAAAGCATTAGGCAGGCTATTTTAGAAAAAAAATCGCCGGACTTTATTAGAAAAACTGCCCAAAAAGAAGGGATGATTTCAATGATGGAAGACGGACTTAATAAAATAGCCGCCGGGCAGACCAGCATGGAAGAAGTTCTGCGGGTAGTGGAGGAAAATTGACATATGGCAGAAGCCAAACAAATTATACTATTTGCCAAAAAAATAAAATTAGTTGACAAGATTACCTTTATTCAAAATTTAGGAATCATGATCAGGTCAGGCATTCCGATTATCGATGCTTTAAGCGTAGTCAAAGAAGACGTCGAAAACCCCGCTCTTAGTGATCTTATTAAAAATCTTTCCGCCAGTTTGGAAAAAGGGGAAACTATCCATACAGCCCTGAGAAAAAATCCCGATTTTCTCAACGAAGCCCACATGGGGATATTAGAAGCAGGCGAAGTTTCAGGCCAGCTTTATGAATCTTTGGAGAGAATCAAAATAGACCTGCAAAAGGAGAACGACTTGTTCCAAAAAATAAAAGGCGCTCTTACTTATCCGGCAGTTATTTTTATGTCGCTTATCGGTATAGGCGGAGGGATTATTGTCGTGGTTTTGCCAAAAATTGCCGAGGTTTTTGCACGAATGGGTGTTAAAAAACTTCCTATTACCACCAGAGTGATGGTGGCGGTTGGTACCTTTGTCAGCAAAAATCTGCCTTTATCAGCCGGAGTATGTGCAGTTTTTATAACGGTGTCTTTACTGTTTGTTGCCAGCAAAGGAGGTAGGAAAATACTGGGAAACCTTATCTCGTCAATTCCTTTGGTAAACGGATTGGTAGCAGACATGAATTACACCCGCTTTTCCCGTACTTTATCGGCTTTGGTAAAATCCGGAGTAAATATTGACCAAAGTCTGGAGATAAGCAGCCGGGTATTTTCGGAAAAAACAAAGAAAATAATGAACGACGAAATAATAAAAAAAGTAAGAAAGGGAGAGTTGATATCTGCCAGCATGAAGGATTACAAAAAATTATTTCCCGGTATTATGGTGAGGATGATATCCGTGGGTGAGTCAAGCGGCAATTTAAGCGAAGTTTTAGCCGATCTGGCAGATTATTTTGACAAGCGGGTAGATTCTAAACTGACAGTTTTGACCAATATGATGGAACCGGTCCTTATGCTTATCGTCGGCCTTAGCATAGGCGCCGCCGTTCTTTCTATCATGGCCCCTATCTACACTATGATTGGTTCTATGCAGGAGAGCCAATTTTAATTTTATGCAAACTGCAAGCTATATTTTATTAAATCCAAAAAGAGCTTATTCTTTGATAGAGCTCTTGGTGGTTATGGCTTTTTTTATGGTGCTTCTTCATTTGTCTTATAGCAATATGTTAAATTTTGGTCAAGGGAGAATATTAAAACAAAGCTCAGAGGATGTCAAAATGCTTATTCAGGATGCACAGACGAAAGCGTCTGTTTCATCTTCGATAAGCAATTCTAAATACAATTTTGGTGTTGTATTTGAAACAGACCGCAGCCGTTTTTTTGCCAGCATGAGTGATTATGCCAGTCGGGAGCAAAGTGAAGACTACGAATTTATCTGGCCGGAAAACATTCAAAGCGAAAATGTTTCACTGCCGGATTCCTGCATTCAAAATTTTGATTGTATTATTTTTGCCAAAGCTAGTGGTTTGGCCAGTGCCTCCGGACAGCTACTGTTAAAAGACATAAATACCAACGACAGCATTATGATCAAAATAAAGCAAAACGGTCTGGTGGAATAAAAAAATGACAAACTACAAAACAGGTTCTTTTTTAATTGAGCTATTGATAGTTTTTGCCATTTCTACCATCATAATGGCAGGATTGGCAGTCTTTATCTCCGGCAACAGCGACTCAATGGTAAAAACAGTTCGCCGGCAGACAGCCGGCCGTTTGGTCAAACAATCTCTGGAAAGGGTAAAAGCTATTTGGTCAGAAGACTGGGGTTTGCTGGACGACGGCGTCTGGCATTTGGAGCTTGGGGGCGGTTCGTGGCTGCTTCTGCCGGGAGTGGAGAGTGACGGGGTCTATCAAAAGCAAATCGAAATACTGCCGGTTTACCGGGACACAGATGGCAATATGTCTGATTCGAGCGCCCTATTAGATCCATCTTCAAAAAGGATAATAAGTACGGTTACTTGGTCAGACTCAAAACCCTACACTGTCCGCGAAGAGCTTGTTTTAAGCAATTACCTAAATCAAGATATATGGATAGAAGACACATTGGCCGATTTTAGCGACGGCACCGAAGACGCGACCGATTTTAGTATAAATCCTGGTTTTGTCGAGTTGGCCCAGACTGGCGGCGGAGGCTGGTCAGAGCCAAGCTCTTTAAGGACCATAGACGGGGATCACAAAGCTTCTGGTATATGCAGCAGCGGAGATTACCTTTACCTTACTCAGGATAGGGCTTTTGGCAGAGTAGAGGCATTTGATATCAATACAGATCCGAGTACTCCGGCCAGCCGGGGCGTTTTTGCTGTTTCTTTTATGCCCAACGATTGTACTATCAGCGGAGACTATCTATATCTGGCGGACAATATGTTTATTTTTCCCTCCATTTCTATTTACAATATTGGTTCAAACCCTGTTTCTCCCCCTTATGTGGGTAGTATCAATATTATTTTCGCGGCCGGCTCAGTTGCCGCCAATGACGACTATCTTTACATATCTTACAAAGACAGCCGTTATATTTTAGCTTTCAGTGTGGCCGGCGGCCATCAAACAAACCCGCAGTATTTAGGCTATTTTTCCACCAACCAGGATGTGCAGGATATGTCGCTTTCGGGAAACTATTTGTATATAGCCCAGCAGGACAGTACTAGTGCCTTCCGGATTTACGATATTTCCGCAAATCCTGCTAGTCCACAGCTGGTAAATACTTTTTCCCTGTTTTATGAACCAACCGGCATAGATGTTGATTCAAATATATTGTATTTTTCTCTTTTTCACAAAAGGGGGGCGATGTTTTTATTAGACAATCCGGTTTCACCCCAGCTTTTGGGTTATTTTCCAACAGAGCGCAATACAGCCGATGTAGCTTCCTACGGAGATTACGGCTATATAGCCGGTGCCGATTCCCAGCTAAAGGTTATTGAAGTTTTTGATTTGTCGGACTCAAAAGGCATATCAGGTATTTATTTTGTTTACGGAGAGTATTTGTCCTCGGTTTTTTCCACTGGTTCGCCTATCAGTACTTACCGTCTATCCTGGGAAGGAGAGACTCCTGTCGGTACTCAGATTATGTTCCAGACGGCAATAAACAGCGACAATATGACATGGGATTTTGTCGGTCCGGATGGGACAGGGGCCTCGTATTTTATTGAGCCGGGAGCCATTAGTTTTCCCA
>CAYNBK010000003.1:0-16874 GCA_964395485.1 uncultured Pseudomonadales bacterium | reverse complement strand
TCTTTTTCCGTCTGGTAGCTGTACTCCTAAAATTCTTGGCATTTTTAATTATTAATTATTATTAATTTTTGATATTGATATTTGATTATTAATATTTAATACTACTATCATCCCTGCCGCTGTTTGTGCTTCGGATTAGTGCATATTACCATTATCCTGCCCCGCCTTTTGACAATCTTGCATTTTTTACACATTTTTTTTACACTGGCTTGTACTTTCATTTTCCCCACTTTCCGCTATTTTATTCTATACACTATTCTACCCTTGCTTGGATCATAGGGTGTTGTTTCTATCTTAACTCTGTCCCCCGGCATCACTCTGATCCTGTGCAAACGCATTTTTCCTGACAAGTGGCACAGCATTATGGTTTTTTCATCGGTTTCCACTCTAAAACTAGTGTTTGGCAATGCCTCTGTTACTTGACCCTCAATTATCTTCTTCTCTTGTTTGTCGCTCATTTTAAGTCAAAACAATAGAACCATCGGCGCTTATGGCGATGGTCTTTTCGAAAACTCCTGTCATTTTACCATCTTTAGATTTAATTGTCCACCCGTCATCTCCGTATATTGTATCTGCCCTACCCTCCAGGTACAAAATTTCTATTGCCAGACACATGCCCAGCTCCAATTGGGTTGTTTTTTCCAGTGCCTCAGACAAAAAACATGGTATTTTCGGAGCTTCGTGTAAATCTCTGCCTATTCCATGTCCGGTTAAGTTGCGTGATACATTATAACCGGCTTTCTCGATTTCCGCTTGAATCACTCTCGATATATGACCCACTCTCCTGCCCGGTTTTACTGTTTTAATAGCTTTGTTTAATGTCTGTTTTCCTACTGCCAAAAATTTGTTTATCTCCGGACTGGCGGTTTTTTCCCCGCCGACAATAAAAGTAGTAGAACTGTCAGTATTAAAACCGCGATAGTAAATACCAATATCAATGGTTAAAACATCGCCTTCTTTTAATATGTATTTATTCGGGATGCCATGCACAAAACTATCGTTTACATTCAAACATGTTGCCCAGTTATAACCAGGTACACGGGCAAATGCCGCTTCGCCCCCGGCTGCTTTAATCATCGTCTGAGCCCTATCTTCAATATCCTGCAGGCTCATGCCGGCATGCGTATAATGTTCTAAGTGCTTACGAATAAAGGCCAGCTTTTCACCGCCATCCTGCATGATTTTTATTTCTTGGCTGTTTTTATATAGTATTGTATTCATGTCTATAGTTTAGTAAAAAGATGTTAAGTTCTTTATACAAATCTTTTACTGATCCTTCATTTACCGCTAAATAGTCGCAAAAAGCTATCGGACCACCTTTATGCGAGTTAACTATTTCAGCAATATCTCTTTCCCTTGCTTTTTTGGAATTTAACGGCCTCACTTTACGAAGCAACAGTCGCTCATAGCGAATTTTTGGCCTGCAATAAATACAAAGCAAAAGCAATTCTGGGTATTTTTTCTTTAAAATTACATATTCTTCCCATGAGTACAAGCCGTCAAGCACTATCTTATGATTATTCTTTTTCTTTTTAAGCGCTTCTATCCGTGGAATTATTTTTATTGCATAAGCTGACATTCCAAGCTCTTTCCTAAGATTCTCCCGGTACTTTCGCTCATTGTCTTCGTTTCTTTCCAAGCCAAGCTCTTTAAGGCCAATATCTGTTTGGTCCCCAAAACGAAGAACAGAAAAACCTTTTTCCTTAAAAAAAGTACAGCTTTCGCTTTTCCCGGCACCTGCCATTCCTACAACTGCAATAATCATTTTATTTTTAATTTTTTCAAAATTTCTTTATATATATTCTCTATACTTTGCTCGCCGTCTATCTCTAAAAGCCTCCCTTTTTCGCAATAAAAATCCAGTACCTTGCTGGTTTTTTTATAAAAAAGTTCTATTCTTTTTCTCACGGCCATAAGTGTTTCGTCTTCCCTGACCGCTCCGTTATTTGCCCGGTAACTTAAACGCCATAGGGCTTCTTTTTCCGATACTTTCAAAAAAATCACCCGGTCGATATCTTCTTTAAAAACCTTTGCCTGCTGCAAAGTTCTGGGAAAACCATCCAAAATGTAACCGCTTGTATATTCATCCCTGCCCAAATATTCGTGTATTATCTGCAGTGTCTTGCTGTCGGGGATTAGAAGTCCGGCGGCCATTGTTTCTTTAATATATCTTCCCAGCGGTGTTTTTTCTTTTGCCATTTTTCTAAAAATATGCCCGGAAGATAAATACGGCACCTTTAATTTTTCGGACAGTAGATTTCCCTGGGTAGACTTGCCTGAACCCTGTATACCCACCAATACTATTTTCATAAAATTATTTTAGATTTGTCTAAAATCCTTTTTCAACTTATTTATAACTGCTTTTATTTTTTTAAATACTTCCTTTTCTGCCGGACAGCCGTTAATATGATACAAAAGCTTCTGCTTTTTATAAAAATCAAGCATGCTTCCATTATCTTTGTTATATTGCTGTAGTCTGGAATTTATCAGCTCCGGCGTATCGTATTTGTCCCGGCCTCTAACCAGCAATCGTTTAATAGATGTCTTTTTATCAACAGTCATATAAAATAATGCCCCGATTTTTAGCCCCAATAGGGAAACTATCTTGTTAAAAGCTTTGGCCTGCTTTAAATTTCTGGGAAAACCATCCAAAACTAAATCCTTTTCGGGAGTATCTGCATTTTCCAAGCTTCTTTTTACCATTTCTATAGTAGTTGCGTCACTTAGATAAACCCCTCTTTGTAAAATATCCAAACACTCTTTTCCCAGTTTGCCTGTTTTTCCTTTGGCAAAAAAACGCACCATGTCTCCTGTTGAAAGATATCTTATTCCCAAAAAATCTGCCAGTTTTTTCGCTTGGGTGCTTTTTCCCGAACCCTCAGGGCCATAAAACAAAAATATCATATTAGATAAAGCGGTCATAGCTTGTCATCAGAAGCTGTGACTTGATTGCCTTACTGGTTTCCAATATTACCGACACTACAATTAAAATGCCTGTTCCGCCGATAGACATTGTTGTTACACCGGTGATGCTTTTTGCTATCGAAGGCAAAATCGCCACCAGTCCCAAAAATATAGAACCGGCTAAAGTAATCCTTGTCAATACTTTATTCAAATATTTGGCTGTTTGCTGTCCTGGTCTAATACCAGGAATAAAACCGCCGTGTTTTTTGATCTCATCAGCAATTTTTTCCGGATTAAAAGTCACCGCAGTATAAAAATAAGTAAAGGCAATCACCAGAAAAAAATAAAGCAGGTTGTACCAAATTGTGTCAGGATTTAGTGTAGCTGCCAGTTTTTGGAAAAAACCGGCAATATTTGCTTGCGGAATAGCCTGCAGATAGCGAGCCAGCATACTCGGAAGCAATACCAAAGATACGGCAAATATAATCGGGATCACTCCTGCCTGATTCACTCTTAAAGGCAAGTGTGTTCTCTGGCCGCCGCTTACTTGATTCGCTCTTACCCTTTTGGCATAAGTAACCGGTATCTGTCTGACTGCCTCATTTACAAAAACTATCCCGGCAATAACCGACAAGCTCATAAGCAAAAAAACGAGCAAGTTGCTAAAACTGATAGTGCCGGCCGCCGAGGCAGTCTGCCAGATAGAGACTGGAAAACGGCTGACAATGCCTGCCAGTATTAAAAGCGAGATCCCGTTCCCTACGCCAAACTCACTGATCAACTCACCCAGCCACATCAGCATAATTGTTCCCGTCACCATAGTCAAAATAATAAGCGCCAAGGGAAACAGCATGCCTTCTATTATTATTCCCTGGTTTTTTAGTAAGGCCACCATCCCGATTGCCTGGAAAATACACAGAGGTACAGTAATAATCCTGGTATATTGGTTTATCTTTTCCCTCCCTGCCTCGCCCTCTTTTGATAGCTCTTCCAGTTTTGGGTAAACCATTGTAACCATCTGTAAAATTATTGACGCATTAATGTATGGATTTAGGCCCAACGCCATAATAGAAAAATTTGCCAAAGTACCTCCGGAAAAAATATCCAAAAGTCCTAAAAATTGGTTGCGGTTAAAAAGCGTTCTTAAGGCATCCAGGTTTACCCCGGGCACCGGAATATGGGTAATAAAACGGAAAATTACAAAAACTCCAAGTGTAAAAAGGATTTTTTTTCTCAATTCTTTGTTGCTGTTTACAAGGGAAATGAAGGAACTAACTTTGTTCATTTGCTGCTGTTTTCTAGTTTTCCGCCTGCTTTTAGGATTTTTTCACCGGCAGTCTTGGATGTTTTTATTTTAACCGTTAGTTTTTTTCCCACCTCGCCATCGCCTAGTATTTTTACACCATAAGCTTTTGCCTCGGCTAAATCAATTATTTTTTTAGCAACCAGGCTTTCTATACTTACTTCCTGCCCGTCATCAAAAATATTTAAATATTTCAAATTAACAATGATGGGTCTACATTGATAGCTTTTATTACGAAGCTTTCCTCTCAAAAGAGGAGTCCGGCGAAAAAGTGATTTTCTTTGCTTAGTTCCTTCAAAAAGCAAAGGCATCTTCCCTCTGCTTTTTTGGCCTTTTTGTCCGCGAGAAGCTGTATGGCCGCCTTTTCCGGATCCATAGCCTCTCCCAAGACGTTTTTTACTTCTTGCTTTTATACTGTCAAGCTTAAAAACTTCTGTTTTCATTATTTCTTCTTATTTTTTATTTTTACTTCTGCTTTTTTGGGAGTTTTTACTGTTTTTTGCTTAGCGCTTTTACCTGCCTTGTTTGCATCCTTTTTTTTCTTTTCCTTTACGTCATTTTTCAATAGACCCCTTACCGCTTTCAAAGGTTTTTTATCCTCGTTTGGCTTAAACGACTGCCGTGGATTTTTTAGCTTTGACAAAGCTTCTATAGTGGCATAGACGTTATTTATTTTATTTCTTGAACCAAGTATTTTAGATACCACGTCCATAATGCCCGCCGACTCCATAACTGTCCTCACTGCTCCGCCCGCAATCACTCCAGATCCGCGCGGTGCCGGCTTTATCAGGATTTTCGCCGCTCCTTTTTTCAAATAAACTCTGTGGGGAATTGTCCTCCCTTTTAAAACAACACTTATCATTCTCTTTTTAGCCAGTCTCGTTCCTTTTTTTATCGCCGAAAGTACATCCGGTGCTTTTCCCAGACCAACTCCCACCTTGCCCTTTTTATCTCCCACTACGACAAGCGCCGTAAAACCAATTCTATTTCCACCTTTGGTTTTTTTTGAAACCCTGGAAATTTGTATTACTTTTTCGCTATTTTCTCTGTTTTCTGAATTTCTGTTATACATCATATAAAAATTAAAATTTTAAACCTGCTTTTCTAACACTTTCGGCAAATGCCTTTACCCGGCCGTGATAGCGATAAGGACCTCTGTCAAATACCAATCCGCCAAGTTTTTTATTTTTTGCTTTACTAGCCAGCAGTTCACCCAATAAACCGGCTGATTCTGTTTTATTTTTTTTAACTTTTCCCAATTCTTTTTGATTCACGGCCAGCAGTACTTTTCCGCTTTTGTCAATTATCTGGGCATAAAAATATTTGTTTGAACGAAAAACCACCAGCCTTTTTTCGGCTTTCTGTTTTAATTTACGCCTGGTTCTGTCTGCTCGCCTTTCTGCTTGACTCGTCATATTCATTTTACGCGCTTCCTTTCGTTTGTTTGCCTGGTTTGGTTTTTATAAACTCGCCCTTGTATCTAATGCCTTTTCCCTTGTATGGTTCCGGCGGACGGATTTTTTTTAAATTGGCAGCTATCTGCCCCACCAGTGATTTTTTTATACCGCTTACTTTAACTTCCTTATCTCCTTCAACAGTAAAACTGATACCTTCCGGCGGCTCAATTATTACCGGATGAGAATACCCTACTGAAAAATTCAATTTATTGCCCTGCAAATTTACCCTATAGCCAGTTCCTACCAACTCTAGCTTTTTGCTGAACCCCTCCGTTACCCCGATTACCATATTATAAATTAATGTTCTATAAAGACCATATAGACTGCGGTTTTTCCTATCATCTGCCAGCAGTTTCAGTTTTAAAATATTATCTGTTTTTTCCACCGCCATCTTTTCGGGAATTTCGATTTCAAGCTCGCCTTTTGGTCCTTTGACAAACAATTTTTTCTCTTCCTGTTTTATTTCTACTGCACTTGGTATATTTATTTCTTGTCTTCCTATCCGGGACATTGCATCAAAAACTTACCATAACTGGCAAAGTATTTCTCCTCCTAATTTTTCCTTTCTTGCTTTTTTGTCAGTCATAACACCTTTTGGCGTGCTTATGATCGACATTCCAAAACCTGATCTTACTGGGTCCAAATGTTTGGCTTTTACATAAAAACGTCTGCCCGGTTTAGATATTCGTTTTATTTTCTCAATCGCCGGCTCTCCGGCTTTGTATATAAGCTTTACATTCAAAATTGAAAATTTGCTTTCCTTACCGCGGACAATTTTTTTCCTCTCATCCCAACTGTCAATATAAGATTCGTTTTTCAAAATATTAAGTACTGCCTTGTTTAAAAGACAGTATTCTACCAGGCATTCTTTTTTGCCGGCTAAATATGCATTTCGTATTCTGGTAATCATATCTGATACTTGATCATTGTTCATTTTATTCTCCTTTACCAGCTGGCTTTAGTTACACCTGGTAATTCTCCTTTATTCGCCAATTTGCGGAAACATAAACGGCACAAAGCAAATAAACGAATGTATGCTCTTGGCCTTCCGCACAAGGTACAGCGATTATGTGCCCTACTGCTAAATTTGGGCCTTCTTGCATGTTTTGCAATTTTAGATTCTTTTGCCATATTTTTCTGTTTTAACTGCTTGTTAACCTTTTAATTAATAGTTTGCTATTTTTCAAACGGCATACCCATCAGTTCAAGTAGTCTCCTTGCTTGGATGACTTTGTCGGTATTGCTTACTATCGCCATCTCCAAGCCGCGAACCCTGTCGATTGTATCATAATCCACCTCCGGAAATACTATTTGTTCAGTCAAACCCAAATTATAATTGGCCTGTTTATCAAATGCATTTTTTTTTACACCCTGAAAATCCCTTATGCGGGGCAAAACTATGCTTATCAGCTTGTCCAAAAACTGATACATTCTTTTTCCCCTTAAACTGCATTTCAAACCAACAATATCACCTTCTCTTATTCTAAATTCGGATACCGCTTTCTTGGCAGCCATCCGCATCGGTTTTTGGCCGCAAATTTTTACCAAAGTATCTATGCTTTTTTGCCTTTTAGTTTTGTCTTTCGCAATATCGCCAATACCGACATTAACAATAATTTTGACAATTTTCGGAACAGCCATTTTATTTTTTATAGCAAATTCCTTTTGCATCAAAGGAATTATTTGTCTTTGATATTTTTCTTGTAATCTATTCATATTTTTAGGAAATTACTTGTCCGCATTTTTTACAAATACGGGTTTTACCATCCTTATTTAGCTGAAATCCGACTCTTGTCTTTTTTTGACATTTGGGACAAAGCAGGGCTACCTTAGAAAAAACAAATGGTCTGGATTTTTCAATAATTCCGCCTTTTTGACCCTCACCTTGCGCTTTAGTATGTTTTTTATAAATATTTTTTCCTTTTACTATCAGTTTATGCTCTTTTGGCCACACTTTTTCTACCGGCCCTTTTTGACCTTTATCTTTACCGATAGTTATGACAACTGTATCTCCCTTTTTAAATTTTTGCATTTACCTTTATATTTAATTTTTAATATTTCTATATTACTTCCTTTGCCAAAGAGGCGATTTTACTATAACCTAAGTCCTTTATTTCCCTGGCTACCGGTCCAAAAATACGGGTAGCTTTTGGCTCTTTATTTTTTATATTTTCCAGAACTACTGCCGCATTATCGTCAAAACGAATGTATGAACCGTCAGCGCGAAAAAGTTCTTTTCTGGTTCTGACGATCAATGCTTTCACCACTTCACTATCTTTTACTTGACCATTCGGGTCTGCCTTATCGACCACACAGCTGACAATATCGCCAATATGGGCAAAACGGCGCTTAGAGCCTCCGTGTATATGGATAACCATCAATCTCTTTGCTCCTGAATTATCCGCCGGTACTAATATCGTTCTTAAGGCAATCATCTTTACTTATCCTCCAATACCCACTTTTTTAATTTACTTATCGGTTTTGTTTCTATAAAATTCACTTTTTGGCCCACTTCCGGCTGTTTCCCCAAAACATGCACTAAATAGTATTTTGATCTTGTTACTCTTTTTTTATAAACCGGATGGCTCCATATCCTGACAATCTTTACCTTTATTGTTTTTTTATCGATTATTTTAACTACTGTTCCTTGGCATGTTTTCATATTTATTCCCCGGCAATTTCTTTTTGCCTGACTAGTGTTAATAAATAGGCTAACTCATGGCGCTTTCTGGCATAAAGATGAACGTTTTTTTCCGGACGGTGAAAACGGCTTAATTTCAAAGTAATTAAATCCTTTCTTAAAGCTTCTGCTTTGTTTTTTAACTCCTTTATTGTCAGTTTCTGCCAATCTTTATTTTGCATATTTATTTTTTTACAAATTTCGACTTTATCGATAGTTTATTTATTGCCCGCCTTATGGCTTCTTTGGCTGTTTCTTCTTCTATGCCTCCCAATTCAAACAATATTTTACCGGGTTTAACAACTGCTACATAACTATCAACATCTCCCTTGCCATTTCCCATTCTGGCTCCAGCCGCTCTTTTGGTAATGGGCTTGTCCGGAAAAACACGAATCCATACCTTTCCCTGCCTTTTAGTATAGTGAGTCATTGCTTTCCTGGCTGCTTCAATCTCATTGGCGCTCATCCAGCCTCTATTCACACACTTTATCCCGTATTCGCCAAAAGAAATACTACTGCCTACCTGGGCTTTGCCTGGCATCGAACCGCGGAATTGTTTTCGGTATTTTTGTCTTTTTGGTTGCAGCATATCTTATTAGGCAGTCTCTTTTTCGCCTTTATAAATATAAACTTTTATTCCTACATAGCCTGATTTTGTCAGAGCCGGTTGTTCGGCATAATCAATATCCGCCCGTAAGGTCTGCAGGGGTATACTACCTCTGGAATATTTTTCTGTTCGCGATATTTCTGCTCCGGCGATTCTTCCGGAAAAGATTATTTTAACACCTTTGGCGCCAGAGTCCATCACTCTATCCATGGATTGCATAACAGCCCTCCTGTGGGGATATCGCCTTACCAGCTGATCAATCAAACGGTCCAAAACCAATCTGGCGGATAAATCCGGTTTTTTAACTTCTTCTATTCTTATATCCAATTTGGCTTTTTTTTGATCCTTATTTTTAAAGTCCAAGAGTTTGCTCACGCTCTTTTTTAAAAGCTCAAGGCTTGAACCCCCCCTGCCGATAACAACTCCGGGCCTGGAAACATAAAGAATTATTTTTACACTGTTGATTGAACGCTCAATATCTACTTGGCTTAAACCGGCATTTTTTAAATTGAAATACAAAAATTTCCGGATTTTATAATCTTCCAAAAGCAGAACCTGATAATTGCTACTGCCGGCATACCAGCGTGATTTCCAGCTGTAAAGTGATCCCAAACGGAATGCATAAGGGTTTACTTTTTGACCCATTTTATTTTTTCTCCTTTTTTATCACTGTTTTTGCAGATTTTTTTCTTATAGTTTTTACTGTGGGCTTTTTCTTTTCTTGTTTAATTTTAGATTTCAGTAACTTTATCGGAGATTCCTTTTTTTCCGCTTCTTTTTTTACTTCGGGCTTTTCTGCCTTTTTTACAGAAGTTTCAATTTCTTTACTCACTAATGTCACCCGTATATGACTGGTCCTTTTTAAAATAGCGTGCCCCCTGCCCCTGGATACTGCCCGCCATCTTTTATAACTGGGGCCTTTTAGAACTTGGATTGAATCCAATTCCCAATTTTCTAGATTAGCATTTTTATTTTTAGCGTTAGCAATCGCTTGTTTGATGGTTTTAGCTAAAATATGAGCGGTCTTTTTATTGGTAAAGACAAGGACATTGACCATTTCCCCCAATGGTATTTTTTTTATCGAGGCAGCCATTGTCTTCATTTTTCTTGGGCTAACCCGGACGCTTTTCTGGTAGGCTAATATTTTTGATTTCATTATTTTATGTTTTAGTCACTAATCTTTTTACCATTTTTCCATGGCCGCGAAAGGTTCTCGTGGGAACAAACTCTCCCAGTCTATGCCCGACCATTGTTTCATTTACAAAAACTTGAATAAAAGCACGGCCATTATGAACATTAAAATAATGTCCGACAAATTCCGGTGATATTTGTGATGCCCGAGCCCACGTTTTAATAGGGTCTCTGCTTCCATTATCTTTCTGCTTCATTACTTTTAGCAAAAGCCTCTCATATACATATGGTCCTTTTTTATTCGATCTGGACATACTACTTTTCCCTTCTGTCTTTTACAATTAATTTTTGCGAATTTTTACGTTTATTTCTGGTTTTTAGACCTCTGGTTTTTTTGCCCCAGGGAGTTTTAGGAGAAGGCATACCGACTCCTGAACGTCCTTCGCCGCCGCCATGCGGATGTGCTCCCGGGTGCATAGCCACACCGCGTACTGAAGGCCTTATTCCCATGTGGCGTTTACGGCCGGCCTTTCCCAAAGAAACATTTTTCCAATCAGGGTTAGACAGCTGGCCAATTGTAGCCCAAGCCTGCAAAGGAAAACGTCTTATTTCCCCCGAAGGAAGATTTACCAATGCATATTTCTTTTCTTTAGCACTGATAAATGCTTGGGCGCCGGCACTGCGAACTAGCTGCCCGCCTTTCCCTGGTATCAATTCAATGTTGTGGATTGCCGTTCCCACCGGTATATTTTCTAAAGGAAGGCAGTTTCCAAGTGCTATTTTTGCTTTTACTGACGCGACTATTTTTTGATCAATTTTTAAACCCTCAGGGGCCAAAATATAGCGTTTTTGCCCATCTATATATTGAACCAATGCAATATTGCAAGTCCTATTGGGATCATATTCCAGAGTCAATACTTTAGCCGGCATATCTCTTCTGTCGCGCTTAAAGTCAATTATTCGATAAAGTCTTTTTTCTCTTCCTCCCTGATGCCTAACAGTTATCCTGCCGCCGGTATTTCGGCCTGACTTTTTAGGCAGTATTTTAGTTAAAGCTTTTTCCGGCCTTTTCTTGCTTAAATACCGTAAATTCAGCTTATGATAATGTCGTTTGCCTGGCGTACTCGCTTTTACTCTTATTATAGCCATTTTTTATTTTTCCTTTATTTGCATCGCTTCAATTTTCTGTCCTTTTTCCAACTGTACAACGGCGATTTTTCTATCAGCAGTTTTTTTTGTCAGTTTCTTTTTTCCTGTTTTTTTATTTTCTCCGGGTTTCTTTTTAAACCACACTTTTAATACCTTTACCTTAAAAACATCTTCTACGCTCGCTTTCACCATGCTTTTTTTGCAGTTTTGCTCGACAAAAAAAGTATACCTATCAAGTGCTTGTTGCGCCAAACTTTTTTCCGATAATAATGGTTTTAGTAAAACTTGTTTAGTCATTATTTTTACCAAAGGCTTTTTTAATCAAATCTATACTTTCTTTCATTAAAACTATTTTTCTTGCGGTAATCAATTTATAGGCATTGAGTCTGCTGGCATAAATATATTCCAGCTTGTTAATATTTCTTGCCGCCAGCAAAACCTTGTCCGTCTTCTCCGGCATAATAAGCAGTACCGTTTGCATCAATTTTTTCTTTTTGTCAGTCATTTTTAAATGAAAAAGCAATTCTATCATCCCCTTGCTTTTTGTCGTCATTTTCCCCATTCCTTCAACCACTACTATATTTTTTTCCTTTAGTTTTTGGCTCAAAGTAGACCTTACAGCCAGGCTTCTCATTTTTTTACTCATTTTCAGCTTGTAATTTTGCAAACCTGTTGGGCCATGGGCTTTTCCGCCGCCGACAAAAATAGGTGCTTTTTTATCCCCGTGCCTGGCTCGCCCTGTACCTTTTTGTTTGTATATTTTTCTGGTCGAACCGACCACATCACCTCTGGATTTTGTTTTAGCCGCTCCTTTTTGCCTCTGGTTGCTCAAATACACCCTTATTGATTGAGCCAATATCTGCGGTTTTACTTCTAAACCAAAAATTTCTTGCGGCAAACTTACTTTACCGCTTATTTTCCCGCTGATATCATACAAATCGCATTGCATTTTTTATTTGTCCTTTTTGCTATTTTCTTTTTCCGCTTTATTTTCAGTTTCTGTTTCTAAAGTAGGTGTTGTGTCGTCTTTTTTTAATTCTTTTGATTCACTTGTTTCAACTTTTTTTATGTTTAATTCTTTCCACGGTTTTATTATCTTGTTTAAGCCTCTCTTGCTAAAAGACAGTAAACTTCCTTTTCTTCCGGGTACAATTCCCTTTATTACAACTATTTTTTCATCTTCATCTATTCCAAGAACGTTAAGGTTTTTTACCGTTACCGTACTATTTCCCATATGACCGGGCATTTTTTTACCCCTTCTTACCCTGCCCGGATCAGTTCTTTGACCGATAGATCCGATTGCCCTGGCTCTATCTGACTGACCGTGGGTTTTGGGCCCTCCATGAAAACCCCATCTTTTCATTACTCCGGCAAAGCCCCTGCCCTTGCTTAATCCGCTTCCCAAAAGCAAATCTCCCTGACTAAAAAGCTTAAGCAGATCTATTGTTTTTCCTGGCTTGCATTCAATATCTGCCGGTATAGTGATTTTGCGAAGATAATAAAAACCATTTTTTAAACCTAATTTTTCATACAGACGCCTCTGCGGCTGCGGCTTTTTGCACTTTGCCAATACTTTGGTACACAGACCAACCTTTACTGCTTGTTTTTCACCCTTTTTTTCTAAACATTGCAAAACTACCGTTTCCGGTATTTTCAAATAAGTAACAGCCATCCTTTTGCCTTTTTCATCAAACAACTGGCCGGTTTTATCTTTTATAAGAAAAAAATTAATTTCCATAATTGCCTTTTACATTTTTACTTCGATGCCGACTCCGGCCGGAAGTTCAAGGTGCATCAAACTGTCAATGGTTTTACCGGTCGCATCAACAATATCAATAATCCTTTTATGAGTTAAAATCTGGTAATGTTCCTGTGCGTTTTTGTCGGTGACCGGACTCGTTAACACTGTTACCAGTTTCCGGCTGGTCGGGAGAGGAATAGGTCCCACCACTTTAGCCCCGGTTGATATAGCTGTCTGCAATATTTTCTGACAACACTCATCAATCACACGGTGATCAAAAGATTTTAATTTTACCCTTATTCTCCCTTTTGCCATACAATTTTTTTGAGAGCCAAGCCAATCTTGGCTCTCAAATTTATTAATTAATTATCCAGTCCAATACCGGAGCGCTAAGCACGCATCTTAACTAATGACTTTAGAAATTGCTCCTGCACCAACGGTTTTTCCGCCTTCCCTGATGGCAAAGCGTAAACCCTCTTCCATTGCTACCGGTACTATCAATTTTACGGTCATTTTAGCACTGTCTCCCGGCATAACCATTTCTACACCCTTGGGAAGTAATGCTTCTCCGGTTACATCGGTAGTCCGGATATAAAATTGTGGTTTATACCCGCTGAAAAACGGAGTATGTCTGCCGCCCTCTTCTTTGGTTAAAATATAGACTTCGGCCTCAAATTCTTTATGCGGGGTAGTTGTTCCTGGCTTTGCCAATACTTGACCGCGCTCAACTTCTTCTTTTTCTATGCCGCGCAGTAATATTCCCACATTATCTCCGGCTTGTCCCTCGTCCAAGCTCTTGCGAAACATTTCTACACCGGTAGCCGTCACCTTTTTGGTGTCTTTAATGCCGACTATCTCTACTTCTTCTCCCACTCTTACCACGCCTCTGGTTATCCTGCCGGTGACGACTGTTCCCCTGCCTTTTATAGAAAACACGTCTTCGATCGGCATCAAAAAGGGTTCATCAATCGGTCTTTTTGGTGTAGGAATATAGTCATCCACGGCCTTCATCAGTTTCATGATATTTTCCTGCTCTTTTTCATCACCTTCCATTGCTTTTAGAGCAGATCCGCGGATAATAGGTATTTCGTCACCGGGGAATTTATATTTTTTAAGTAAATCTCTTACTTCTTCTTCTACCAAATCCACCAGCTCCGGATCATCTACTGCATCTACTTTATTCAAAAACACCACAACCGCCGGTACATTTACCTGTCTGGCCAGCAAAATATGCTCCCTGGTTTGAGGCATAACACCGTCTGTGGCAGCTACTACCAAAATTGCTCCATCCATCTGAGCCGCACCGGTAATCATATTTTTAATATAATCTTTATGTCCGGGACAGTCGATGTGGGCATAGTGTCTTTTATCTGTCTCATATTCCAGATGAGCAATAGAGATTGTAATACCTCTCTGTCTTTCCTCCGGTGCCTTGTCAATTTCTTCAAATTTTAAAGCCTGCGCCATTCCTTTTTTGGCCAGGGTTTGGGTAATAGCCGCAGACAGAGTGGTCTTTCCGTGGTCTACGTGACCGATTGTTCCAATATTAATATGTGGTTTTGTCCTTTGAAATGTAGCCATATTTGCTCCTTTTAAATTTTATATTTCTATTTAGCTTATTTTTTCTTTATTATATTTATTTGCCATCTCGGCAGCTATATTATTGGGAACCTCCTCATAATGGGACGGTTCCATGTAAAAAGTCGCTCTTCCTTTTGTCAGTGACCGTAGTACAGTTGCATATTGAGACATTTCTGCCAGAGGAACAGTCGCTTTTATTACTCTGGTTTTATTTCTTTGTGTTGTCCCTTGTATTTGGGCCCGGCGGGAAGAAAGATCACCAATCACATCACCCATATGTTCATCCGGTGTGGTCACTTCAAGTTTCATTATCGGTTCAAGCAAAAGCAAACCTGCTTTTCTGACGGCCGTTTGTAAAGCAGTCGAGCCGGCTATTTTAAAAGCGATGTCCGATGAGTCAACCTCGTGATAAGTACCGTCAAAAACAGTCACGTTAATATCCACTATGGGAAAACCCGCCAAAACGCCGTTTTCCATTGCTTCTTTTACGCCCTTTTGAATCGAAGGAATAAATTCTCTTGGGATAGAACCGCCTTTAATACCATTGATAAATTTATAGCCCTCGCCCCTGGATACCGGTGAAACCCGCAAAAAACAATGTCCATACTGCCCTCGGCCGCCGGACTGACGAATATACTTGCCTTCACCCTCTGCTTCGGTTTTAATAGTTTCCCGATAGGCAACCAATGGCTTGCCTGTATTGGCGTCTACCTTAAATTCTCTCCGCATTCTTTCAACCAGTATTTCCAAATGTAATTCCCCCATACCGGATATTATCGTTTGCCCTGTTTCATGATCGGTCCGCAAGCGGAAAGTTGGGTCTTCTTCACTTAATTTCCTTAAGGCAAAAGAGAGTTTTTCCTGATCAGACCTAGTCTTTGGTTCTATCGACAAAGATATAACAGGATCAGGAAAACTAATAGACTCAAGTATAATCGGATGGTCTTCCTCGCATAGAGTATCGCCGGTTTTACTTTCCTGTAAGCCTATTACTGCCACTATTTCACCTGCATAAGCCTTTTCAATCTCTTCCCGTTGATTGGCATGCATCAAAAGTATCCGGCCGATTCTTTCTTTTTTCTTGCGGTTAATATTATAGATATAGCTACCAGATTTTAATGTGCCAGAATAAATCCGCAAATAAGTTAACTTCCCCACATGTGGGTCAGTTTGTATCTTAAATGCCAGCATAGAAAGAGGTTTTTCCGGATTATGCTCCCGTTTTTCCTCTGTTTCTGTGTTTGGATTATAGCCAGTAACAGGCGGAATGTCAAGCGGGGAAGGTAAATATTCTACCACCGCATCAAGTAAAGGTTGTACGCCTTTATTGCGCAGTGAAGAACCGCAATACACCGGCACGACTTTATAGGCCAGGGTCGCCTTGCGTACAGCCGACTTCAATTCCTGCACACTCATTTCTTCTCCGTTAAGATATTTTTCCAGGGCTTTGTCGTCATGTTCTGCCACTTGCTCAATCAATTTCGCCCGGTATTTTTCAACATCATCCTTCATTTCCGGCGGTATTTCCTTTTCGGTAAATTTTGCTCCTGTTTCATCCCCCTCCCAAATCAAAGCTTTTTGATCTAAAAGCAATACTATTCCTTTAAATTCTTTTTCCGCACCAATCGGCAAAGCCATTATTGCCGGATTTGCACCCAATTTTTCCCTTATTTCATCAACAGTATTTTGAAAGTCGGCTCCCAATTTATCCATTTTATTGACAAAACATATCCGCGGGACCTTATATTTATCCGCCTGGCGCCATACAGTTTCCGACTGGGATTGTACTCCTTCTTCGGCATCAAGCACAGTTATCCCGCCGTCAAGCACGCGAAGTGAACGCTCTACTTCAGCGGTAAAATCAACGTGTCCCGGAGTATCAATAATATTTATCCGATAAGAGCCGGGTTCAACCGCTCCCTGATTTTGCAGTGACCAAAAAGCTGTAGTAGCCGCAGACATTATCGTAATCCCTCTTTCCTTTTCCTGATCCATCCAATCCATTTGGGTAGTTCCCTCGTCAATATCACCAATCTTATATGACCGGCCGGTATAAAAAAGTATTCTTTCGGTAGTAGTTGTTTTACCCGCATCAATATGGGCAATAATGCCAATATTGCGGATTTTGTCCATTGCTACCAATCGCTTGGTTTTTAAATCATCATTCTGTGCCATTTTTTCCTCTAGAATTATTAAAATTTATAAAATGTATTTTTGCGCAGTGAGTTGCTGTTGCCCTGTCAATTTGCCACTCTCTGCACAGGAGTTTAACTCACAGGTAAAAATATATTTTATAAATTTAATGCCGCTTTTCTTCATTT
>CAYNBK010000002.1:0-20580 GCA_964395485.1 uncultured Pseudomonadales bacterium | reverse complement strand
ATTGGAGGCAGCTTAAATAACTAAAGTCAGCAACCGTTTTTTACACTTAAACAAAATAACTGCGACTTGGCTGGCAATGTCAGTTTTCATGCCGGCGTCCGCCTGGTGATTGTGCTGAAAATTTACATATTTTTGCAGGATTTTATTTTTACTGCCGAGAAAATAATAAGGGATTTCAACCAGATCAGGGAGAACAGCGGCCAACTCAACCAGTATTAAAAGAACCGAGGCCGAAAAATTTGGCCATGTTTTAAAATAGATGACAATGAGCGTAATAATTACCGCCGCAAGCGCATCATAAAAAATAAAAATTACTGTTTTCCGGGAGAGTTTTTTTTCATTTTTTAACTCGGTGAATAAGTGCGGGTTCCAGTGGGGGAAAAAAAAGTCAAACAGAAAATGAGACATTAGCGCCAAAAAAAAAGCAAGAAACTTATTTGGTATATAAAGAAAAATAACAATGGCTATCATCGCGTGGGGGGTGGTGAGCATAAACAGGAGTATAATAAACAAAGATTAAATTGTCAAATTTTTTCAGCTATAGTAATATAAATAAAATGATACCAGTAATTCTAAAAATCGGACCATTTAGTGTGAGCACTATAGGCTTTTGGCTTTTTTTGGCTTTTTTGGCCGGTTTTTTTGTTCTTTTTAAAAAGAGCAAGGACGAGCATCTTTCGGAAGAGCTCGCTTTTGACATTGCTTTTTATTCACTTTTTTTCGCGTTTATCACCAGCCGTTTATTTTTTGTTTTGTTCTCAAATGATTTGACAAGAAACTTTTATTCATACATAAGTATTTTTTCCAAGCCAGGCTTGTCGTTTTGGGGGACAGGGATTGGGGTTATTTTTGTTTTAGTATGGCAGGCGAATAAAAATAAGCTGGATTTTTACAAGCTAGCAGACATTTTTGTATTCCCCTTGATTATTTTTCAATTTTTTTCGGCTTGGGGTTTGTATTTAGACGGCTCCTACCAGGGTAGGGAAGCAAGTATGATCCTGCCTGGCGGTCAAGTTCATTTTCATCATTTTGTGATTTTGTATGAGTCGGTGATACTTTTTGGGCTGTATTGCTTGATGCATAAACTAAACAATGAGTACCGTACTTTTTCTTGGTACAAAGGCAGAAAAGGAGAGGCAAAGCCGGGTTTTCTATTACTGGCTTTTTTGATTTTGATGAGCCTCAGCCGTTTACTGCTTGCAGTTTTTAAAACATATCCGTTATATTTAAGAAATATTGACATAGCATTGTCATTTTTTGTTTTTGTCGGAGGAATTTTTTTGTTTTATCTGCGTTCCGGAATTGGCGAAAATACGAGACAGGTTCTTATGAAAAGAATTTCATTTTCTCTGCCAGAACTTAGCAGCCACTTGACAATGACAAAAAGAAAAAGCAAAAATAAGTTTAAAGCAGGAAAGGACGCTGTATGACAAAAAGGAAAAGATTTTTTCCCGCTAAACTTCTTCAACCTTTGGCAAATTTGCTGAAGATTAAGGAAAAAAATCTGCAAAAAAGAAAAGCTGAGTTGGAAAAAGAAGATCCATATGCCAATACTGATCGCTTGATGGATAATGCCGCGGTTGATAGTGATGCGGCTGAAGAGTTTGGCCACGAGAGAATATCGGCCATGAAAAAGGAAATCGATAAAACCCTGATACGGATAAAAAAGACTCTGACAAAAATAAAACTGGGAAACTATGGAGTGTGCGAAGGTTGCGGCAAAATGATTGACACCGACAGGCTGGCGGTAGACCCGACGGCTCTGCTTTGCATTAACTGTCAAAAGGCTAAAAAGAAAAATGAAGCTTAGTCGTATGCTTTTTTTTGTGCTTGTTTTGTTTTTGTTGGATCAGCTTATAAAGAGCTTTTTTGTTACTCAAGGGCAGATGGGCAGTTTGATTGTCTATAATCAAGGAATATCGTTTTCTCTTTTATCTCAATTTCCATGGCGTTCAATTTTGCCTTTTGTACTGTTTTTACTTATTGGTTTTTTTTTGCAAAAACAGTCCTATGGCATGGCTTTGCTTATTGCCGGAGGTTTATCAAATTTGGCCGATAGATTGTGGCGGGGAGGGGTAGTTGACTTTATCGATTTAAAAATTATTCCGGTATTTAATCTTGCCGACCTGCTTATTTCTATGGGATGTATTTTAACGTTGATTGAGCTGATAAAACAGGAGATAAAGGAGTAGAATATGCCCCAAAAGCTCGCACCTGAGATTGTTTTTGAAAACCCCGACTTTCTTTTGTTAAATAAGCCGTCGGGAATGGTGACAAACAGAGCTTTGAGTACAAAAAATATTTATACAGTGCAGGATTGGCTGAAGGATTATTTAGGGGAAAAAGTATTGCCCTGGAGCTTGCGCCTGGGCTTGCTTCACCGCCTGGACAAAGACACCTGTGGTTTGCTTTTAACCGCCAAAACTAAAACTAGCTACCATCATTTTCTTGCTCTTTTTAAAGAGCGCCAGATAGAAAAAAAATATATTGCCCTGGTGCACGGCAAGCTTTCACCATCCGCCGGGGATATCCGCTTGCCAATAAAAAGAGATTCCCGCAACCGGAAAAAATTTGCTGTTTTTGTCGGGGGGCGGATGTCTTTGACAGAGTATAAAACTATTAAACTATTCCAAAACCCCAAAGAAAAAAACCGTTCAAAAAAATATTTTAGCTTGCTTGATATTAATCTTAAAACCGGACGCACGCATCAAATCCGTGTACATTTTAATCATCTGCATCATCCGCTGGTAGCGGATGAAATTTATGGCGGGAAAAAAACCAAAAGACACGATCTGGTTTGGTGCCCTCACCTTTTTTTACAAAGTTATTTTTTGTCTTTTCTGGACATTGATGGCAAAAGCCATGAATTTAAGCTTAAGCTGTCTGACGAGTTAAAATATGCTATAGAACAAAAATTACAAGAGATTAAAGAATGAAAAAATATTTATTTTTACTCTTTTTTCTTTTTTTTGGATTTATTACTTTAGTTTTTATTTCCTGGCGGCAGTCAGTTTTTAAAAGTGGCGACAGTTTTTCTTGGATGATCGTAGAAGACGAAGGGGGGATACTAATTGTTGCTCATCAGGGGAATGATTTACCCGGGAACTTTTTTTATCTACCGCCGGAGCTTAGCCTGGAAACAGCCAATGGTTTGGGGCTTTATGCCGTAAAAAATATTTATCTTTTAGGTGAACAGCAAAAAATAAATGCCGGCGAGCTGCTGCGAAGAAGTATTGAGCAATCTCTTTTTATACCGGTAGATAAATATATCCATATCGGCAAACTGGGGCGGATAAGTGATAATCCCGGGTGGCTAGTAAAAAAAAGCTTGCTTGTAAACCTGTTTGGCGGTAAAAGTGACTTGAGCGCGATAGATAAAATACAACTTTTAATCTATTTTTTCACACGAAAAAGTATAAGCTGGGATTATTCCGATATGAGCAAATATTTAAAGCAAAACCAAAGTGGGGATTATGTTTTGGATGAGAAAACCATAAGCGATAAACTGCTTTATGCCTTTGCCGATAAAAATATAATCGGGCAGGATTTCTCGCTTGCCATACTGGATAAGAGTTCATGTTCCGGCGCCTCAGCCAAAGCAGTAAGCTTTATGCAGAATCTTGGAGCCTACGCCTATGATATAAAAGGAGCACAGAATAGAGAAAAAAACTCCAGAATTTATATAGATAAAAAGCTTAATAAAAAAGAGCTAATGCCCATTATTTTACGTTTAAAGCGGCTGCTGCAGCTTGAAATAAGCGATCAGGATCCACCGCCGGGAGCTGATATAGTTCTGGTTTTGGGAGATAGTTTTTGCCATTTTTAACTGCTGTCAGCCCTAGTTAAACAAACCGGCAGAGATGCTTGTTTCATAGTCGGCGTGGTTCAAGACGGGGAAAGAAGTATAGTTTTTATTACTTTTGCTTTGAAAAAGTTCTTTTATAAAGATAGAAACCTTGTTGTTTTGAATGGATTTTACGTAAGCTTGATAATGGTTGCCCGTTTTGATAAGTCCAAGCAGGCGCCTTGATAAATCATCCGGGATAACGCCGATATAACAGTTGTCCGCATAGACACGAATGCTTCTTTTTTTGGCTACAAGCTGGACTACTTGTCCGGTTTTCAGGCAGCAAATTTTGTTTGAATCCGCCAATTTGTTTAAAAATATGCTTTGCGTTTTTCCGGCGATTTCCAAAAACTCGTAGCAAAGAGGCGTGTCGTTTTCCGTTTTTTTATCTGGTCTTTCTCCCTCTCCGTTTTTGCTTTTTTTCAGAAGCTTCAGGTTTTTTCTGGCGACAGAATTATAGGGATCATTATTTAGAGCTTCCTGGTAATATTTTTTTGCCTTGTCATAATTTTTTAAGAGTAAAAAACATTTTCCCAGGCGGTTTAGCGCGGCCTGGTTTGATTTGTCAATCGATAAAATCTGCGTGTTTATTTTAACAGCAAGGGTAAGCTGGTTGGAGATAGAGGCATTGATTGCATTTTGAGCAAGTTCTTCCAAGTCTGTCATAGCTTTATCTTTATATATATGGTTTGAAAAAGAAAGTCAAGGGTGATAAGATAAAAGTTAAAAGTTAAAAGTTAATGGTTGATGGTCAGAACCTAAAACCTAGAACCCATATTGCTATTATGTCCGGACATTCAAAGTGGTCTACCATTAAACATCAGAAGGGTGCGACTGACAAAAAACGTAGTCAGAATTTTTCGCGGTCAGTAAAGCTGATAACCATAGCTGCTAAAGAAGGCGGGGCCGATCCGGAGAGCAATTTTAAGCTTCGGCTTGCCATGGATAAAGCCAAGGCCATAAATATGCCCAAGGACAATATTGAACGAGCTATATCCAGGGCCACTGGGGGAGACGCGGGCGGTGAAGAGCTTTACCAGTTGTTTTATGAGGGGTTCGGACCATTTCAGACCGCCATTATTGTGGAGTGTGTTACAGATAATAAAAATAGATCGCTTTCTCAGGTAAAGAGCTTTTTTGAAAAGAGGGGATACTCTCTTGGTTCCACCGGATCGGTTTCTTATCTTTTTGACCAAAATGGAGAAATTTCTGTTGAAAAGGGCGAGAATCCAGATGAACTTGAACTGAAACTAATGGATTTTAACCCGGACGATATTGAAGAAAGAGGAGACAGCTTTATTTTGTACAGCCGGGTAGGTGATTTGGCAAAGATGCACCGGCAATTAAAAGAAAGCGGTCTTAGGGTGCTGGAGTCAGGCTTGCTGTATAAACCCAAAAGCAAAATAAAAATACCAGATGATAAAAAAGAGGACTTCCTTGATTTTCTTGACAAATTGTCCGATCTGGAAGATGTGGAAGAAATATATACCAATGCCGACTTATGATTTTTAGTAAACGTAAAAAGTTTTTTCTCGTATCTGTTTTGCTGGCCTGGGGTTTTCTGGTGGTGCTCTTTACTCCGTTTTACTATCGTTATTTATCAATCGCGATTTTGGCGATACTGTCTTATCCTTTATCGGCCTGGAGTCTGTATGAGGATCTGGACGGAGTTGAATGGATATTAAATCTAATCCTGCCGGTACTATATCTGCCCGCACTGGCACTTTTTTCCTTTTTACTGCCTGGGAGTATATGGCTGCGTGCTTTAATTTTCTTGGTAGCCCTTCTGGGACAATATGGAGTGCTTTTATCGGTTAATATTTTTTCAGTGGCAGTAATAAGAACAATTCAACTTTTGCGAGCCGCCCAGGCAATTGGCTTTTTATTTACTATTCTTATTGCATTTTTTCTGTTTAATACTTTGTTTTCTTTTAAACCAGTATCATATTTGGCCGCACTTATCGCCGGCCTTATCAGTTTTCCACTGGCACTACAGTCTTTATGGGCTGTCAGGTTGGATAAAAAAATACTAAAAAAACTGGTATTTTTATCTTTTTGTATCAGTTTTTTGTTATTTGAGCTTTCGATGATGATTAGTTTGTGGCCGGTTAACATACTAATTGCATCCTTATTTTTGGTTGCTTGTTTATATATCTTTCTCAGCCTGATGCAGTACCGCCTGAACGAGAGGCTCTTTGCCAAGACAGTATTTGAATATATAAGGCTGGCAGTACTTATATTTATTGTTACTTTTCTAGCGGCTCACTGGGGATAGCAAAAATATTTGTCCAGGCAAGCAAAAGGGGAGCAGGGGGGGCTAGAAAGACCTATAATATATTGTCCTATAATATTTTTTTGCTTCACAAATTATTATCCTAAATTTTCACGGAAACGTATTTTTCTTATATTTTTCGGTTGATATAGTTTGATAGTGGCATGTGGATAAGTAGGGAGAAGAAAGACCGGCAGGAAGCATCGATAAAAAACCTAACTTAAGGTATTTCGGAGAAGTAGGGTTAGCTATTTTTTAATAAAAATAATTAGTGTTAATTCTCTTGTTCTCTTTTTACACTTTCTGTTTTTTTTAAAAAACAGTAAAAAGGGAAGAATCTATAACGTCGCACAATATAACTTTTACGACGCAAACTCAAGAGGACGCTGATTTGCCCCGCTAGCCAGTATTGTCATTATTTGCAGTATTTGAGTTAATAAGTTTCTTGGGCTGTTTTAAAACAGTATTTATTTTTCTTTTTTTTGTTTATATTTATTTAACCCCTCCCCCGCTTCGTACTTGCTTAATTACGCGCGATGATTTAATTTGTCCAATATAAGTGTTTTTTGATTTATATTAACCATTAGTTGCGGGTCTTAGTTAAAAAAGATCTCTTAGAATGGGGCTAGTGAAACCTAACTGAGGTGGATATAGCCAATTTGCCTGGTTTTAACCCGGCAACGGATAAATTATAGCTGTATGCTATTTTGTTAATCCACCGGCCGGCGGCGTATCGGGAGTGGCCGCAGGGTTTTCTGTTTATCCTGTACCTAAGCGCGTGACTCGTGTCCTAAACTAAATCCGCGCGGTTTTTGACAAAATTTTTTTTATGTCGTACAATATAAATTACTTGATTCAAAAAACAGTACTATTTATTTTAATAAACGATTTTACTTGTTTTTTTGAAAATACCAAAAGAAATGCAGAATCAAGCATGACTGGTATTTTTCACAATATTTCGTGAAAAATAAGACACTAAACCTGGGGCGCAAAATAGCCGTACTACCCTATTTATATACTATAGGTTTTATTATAAAATATATTATAGGACATTTAGTAGAGAAAAACAAGTTTACCTTCATAGTTTATTGATATTTGACTTATATAACAGCATAAATATTTTTTAACCAATCTTAGCAGTCTTATTAAAATAGTGCCAGAAAAATACGAAGAAATACCAAATTTGATAGACGAGTTTTTTGACTATTTGAGTGTTGAAAAAAATTCTTCCCCATTAACCATTAGAAACTACCGGCATTACTTAAATCGCTTTTATCTCTGGCTGAAAAGTAATTTTCCTGAAACAACAATAAAAAACCTTGATCTAAAAATAATTAGAAAATATCGGGTTTGGTTGTCAACTACCCCTTTTAAGGGCTTGCCGCTTAAACGGGTAACGCAGGGCTTTCATGTAATCGCTTTAAGAGCATTTTTGAAATGGCTTATAATAAACGATTACTCTGTTATTTCGCCTGAAAAAATTGAATTACCCAAGAGCGAAAGCCGTTCACTTAAATACCTTAACAGATCTCAAGTTGAGCAGCTGCTGCGGGCGCCATCGGTATCCAGCGATCGCGGCTTGAGAGATAAGGCGATATTGGAAACCCTTTTTTCTACCGGTCTTCGGGTTTCCGAGCTGGTTCGTTTGGACAGGGAGAGGATTAATTTTGAAAGCCTGGAAATTGGCGTTATCGGCAAAGGAGGCAGGCAGAGAGTGGTGTTTTTATCCAAGAGGGCTGTCTACTGGTTAAAAAAATATCTAGCCGTGAGGACAGATGATTGGACGCCGCTTTTTATCCGCTACTCCGGCTCCGTGGACGAGAGCAGTCGTGGATTGAAAATGCGTTTGAGCACCCGTTCGATAGAGAGACTGGTGGAAAAGTATGTCAAGAAAGCACGCTTGCCGGTAAAAATAAGCCCCCACGGGATGAGGCACAGTTTTGCTACCGACCTTCTGATGGCGGGAGCAGACTTAAGGAGTGTTCAGGAAATGCTGGGACACAAAAACATTGTTACTACCCAGATATATACTCATGTGACAAACCGGCAATTAAGAAAAACACATCAACAATATCACTCCGGGAATAAGTAGATTTACGCCTAGATTATTTTTTTTCTTCTTCTTCTGCCTGTTTTTTCAAACAGGTGACAGCGGCCAGCTTGTCTCCGCTCTTGGCAAAGCGCATAAGAATAACTCCCTGAGTATTGCGGCCGAGTGTTTTTATGTTTTTCAAAGGCAGTTTTATCACCTGGGCTTTTTTGCTCGTCAGCATTACCTGTTCCAGTGTTTGATTTACCAGCCGGGCGCAGATGATGGGTCCGGTTTTGGGATTTATCTTGGCTGCTTTCACACCTATACCTGCCCTTTTTTGCAAAGGAAAATCTGCGATCGGAGTTCTTTTGCCAATACCGTTGGCCGTAACAATGAGCATTTCCTGGAAAAACTTCCTTCTTTTATCGTCCGGTTTGAGCGGCCTGGAGTTGAAGGTTTCCATAGTGACAATTTCATCATCGTTTTTAAGTTTTATTCCTTTTACCCCCTTAGTCGCTCTGCCCATGGGGCGAACATCTTTTTCAGTAAATTTGATCGACTTTCCCTGTTTTGAAACCAGCAAGATATGGGCATCCCCATTGGTTTTTTTAACCCTGATAAGCTGGTCGCCGTCCTGCAAGTCAATGGCAATAATGCCGTTGGTGCGGATATTGGCAAATTTTTCCATAGGAGTCTTTTTCACTAGGCCCTTTTGAGTAGCCATAAAAAGAAAGCCCTGCGAGTCTTTTAATTTAGATATAGCCAGTATGGATTGGATTTGCTCGTTTGGCTCAATGTTGATGAGGTTGATAGCGGCTTGGCCCTTGGAAGTGCGGGAGGCTTCGGGCATTTCGTAAATTTTTTGTTTAAATACCTTGCCGGTATTGGTGAAAAATAATATATCGTCATGAGTGGTGGCAGTCAGCATCTGGGTGATTTCGTCTAGCTCCTTGGTATTCATGCCTGAAACCCCTTTGCCCCCTCTTCTCTGGGAGCGATAAGTTTCCGGAGGAAGGCGTTTGATATATCCTTCTTTGGTTAGGGTAACAATACAGTCTTTTTTAGGGATCAGATCTTCTTCGGAAAACTTGTCCAAACCGTGTTTTATCAGCTTGGTTTTTCTTTCGTCAGCATAGTTTTTCTTAATATAGTCCATTTCCCCGGTCAGTACTGTCAGGACTTTTTTCGGATGAAGCAGTAAGTCGGTTAGATAATCAATTGTTTCTTTAATCATTTGGTATTCGTCTTCAATTTTTTGCCTTTCCAGGGCGGCTAAACGTCTCAGCTGCATATCCAGTATTGCCTGCGCCTGAAGACTGCTTAGCTTAAATCTGCTCATAAGCTTGATTTTGGCTGTTTCGGCATCTTTGGATTTTTTAATCGTTTCTATCACTTCATCTAAATTGTTAAGGGCAATAATCAGCCCTTCCAGGATGTGGGCGCGGGCATGTGCTTCTTTGAGTTCAAATTGGGAGCGGCGGATGATAACCAGCTGCCGGTGCTTGATAAACTCTATGAGTATTATGTTTAAGTTTAAAAGTTGGGGAGTACTGCCGTCTATAAGGGCGACCATGTTGCAGGGAAAAGAGCTTTGGAGTTCTGTTTTGGCAAAAAGATTGTTTAAGACAGCTTTAGGCCTGACATTTTTGGCCAGTTCAATCACGATTTGCATACCACGGCGGTCAGACTCGTCTCTCAAGTCGGAAATTCCTTTGATGCGTTTGTTTTTTGTCAGCTCGGCTATTTTTTGAATAAGCCTGGCTTTATTAACCTGGTAAGGCAGTTCTTTAACAATAATCCGGAAACGGCCCTTGTTGTCCTCTTGGATGCTGGCTTTGGCCCGAATAAGAATCCTTCCTTTGCCGGTTAGATAAGCTTTTTTGATTTCTTCCCAGTCGAATATTTCGGCGCCAGTGGGAAAGTCCGGGCCGTTGATAAACTCTAACAATTCTTCGGTGGTGGCGGTACTGCTTAGTTCGCCTGCTAGTTTGTGTGGATCAAGTTCGGCCGGATCCATGGCTTCGAGCCCGCTTTCTGTTTCTATTTTGGCTGAAGATATCATGTGTTTGATGGCGTCTACTACTTCCCCCAGATTATGAGGAGGAATTTTAGTAGCCATACCGACAGCAATACCGTCTGCACCCATTAGAAGCAAGTTTGGCAGTTTGGCCGGCAGATATTCAGGCTCTTTAAGTGAGGCGTCAAAATTGTCAATATATTTCACCGTATCTTTGTTTATATCTTCCAGCATCTCTCGGCTGATTTTGTGCAGTTTGGCTTCGGTATAACGCATGGCGGCTGGTGGATCTCCATCGACAGAGCCAAAGTTGCCGTGGCCGTTTACCAGTGGGTATCGCAATGAAAAATCTTGGGCCATACGGACCATAGCGTCGTAAATCGCACTGTCGCCATGTGGGTGGTATTTGCCCATGGTTTCTCCTACTACTTTGGCCGATTTGGAAAAGGAAGCAGTATGGTATAAGCCCATACCGTGCATGGCATAAAGAATACGCCTTTGTACCGGTTTAAGACCGTCACGTACATCTGGCAAAGCCCTGGCAACGATGACGCTCATCGCATAGTCCAGATAGGACTTTTTCATCTCAGAGGTAATTTCTCTGGAAATTACTTTGCCAATACCGGATTTATCTGATGGTTCCGGGCCCTGTTTTGTGTTTTCGCTAATTTCTTGTTCAGTCATAATATTACTGATTATCCCGACAGACTAATGTCTGTACGGGATCCCGAACAGGCCAATGCCTGTCGGTACTTATTACTTATTACCGATTACCGATTACTTATTACTGATTCTAAAGCCGGAGCTATTTCCTTTTTTCTGGACAGCAAAGGGCCTATGTCATATACGCCGTTTTTCAGTTTTTTTCCGCCGGGAAATGCTTTTTGGACAATCCCCTCTCCGGCGGGAGTGGTCAGTAAAACACTATTTATCCGGAGCACATCGGTAATTGCACAGTAGATATAATCAAGCCCCATTTCGCTTTTGATAATCTCCATTTCTGCCAGGTATACATGAGCGCTGGCAGTGACTTGCCCTTGTTCTACGGTTTCAACTTGGTTTATCAAGACTTTTTTCCCCCCTAAATCCATTATTTTATAGTCTTTTGTTAGAACTTGGCGAGTGCTTAAGCCGGCAAGACTGGATTTGGCTTTAAATATAGCCAGAACAAGACCATCAATATCTTTGATTCCGGCTATTTTTGCCAGCTCGGCCGTAGTAGTTTTGTCTTTTTGGGTAGTGGTGGCAGATTTTAAGCCGACAGTATCTGACAAAATAGCGCAAAGCATAAGTGAGGCCAGCTGCTTGTTTGGTGTAAATTTGCATGTCTCCATAATGTAGCGGATTATAGTTGCACTGGATCCCCAGGGTTTGCAGGTAATAAATATTGGCATCCCTAGATTTAATACTACTTTGTGGTGATCGATAATGTCGACAATTTGTTCGTCTTTAATGCCCTGAAGCCTTTGGTCTTTTTCGTTGTGGTCTACTAAAATAAACTTATCTTCGGGCTTTATGTCTTTTGCATTTAAAACGGGCGGTAAATCTGCCCCAAATTTGGCAAAAATCGTTTCGCTTTCAAAATTTGCCGGACTTGCCAGCACTGCCTTTGCGTTTTTATAGTCAAAGCAAGATACTGCCCTATACAGTTTTTCTTTTGCCAGGGCGGCTACAGCAGAGTCTAGGTCTGGTTTTATGTGTCCGACAATATATAACATGTTTTTTAATTTCTAATTACCCTTTACTTTTTACTAATTGTATATTTATATATCAAGCGTTGCCGTTTTGGCGTGCGTTTGGATAAAGCGTTTTCTTGGCGGGACATCTTCTCCCATAAGCATGCTGAAAACTTCATCGGCTTTAGCGACATCGCCTATCGTGACCTGTTTTAATATGCGGGTAGACGGGTCCATGGTGGTTTCCCATAGTTGGGTCGGGTTCATCTCTCCTAGTCCTTTATAGCGCTGTAAGTTAAACTTCTTGTCGCTAAACTTTTTTAGTATATTGTCTTTTTCTTCGTCATTATAGGCATAATGGATTTCTTTGCCTGATTGGATTTTGTAAAGAGGGGGCTGGGCGATATAAAGATAGCCGCCGTCGATTACTTCTTTTAAGTGGCGGTAAAAAAAGGTAAGAAGAAGCGTAACGATATGTTCTCCGTCTACATCGGCGTCGCACATAATAATAACCCGGTGATAGCGGAGTTTTTCCGGCTTTAAAGTGTCTCCTATTCCCATGCCAAGGGCGATAACCAGGGCCTTTAATTCTTCGAATTGGATGATTTTGTCCAGTCTTGCCCGCTCGGTATTTAAAATTTTACCGCCGATTGGTAATATTGCCTGAAACTTGCGGTCACGGCCTTGTTTGGCTGAGCCGCCGGCCGAATCTCCCTCTACTAAATAAAGTTCGCTTTTGGCCGGATCTTTTTGCTGGCAGTCGGCCAGCTTTCCCGGTAAAGTCATGCCCTCTAGAGCGCCTTTGCGCACTACTGCGTCTCTGGCCGCCCGCGCTGCCAGTCTTGCTTTAGCCGCCAGCATTACTTTGCCCAGTATTTTTCTAATGTCCGCGGGGTGTTCTTCAAAATATATCTCAAGTGCTTCCTTGGCAACATTATAGACGGTTGACTGAGCCTCAGGGTTATTTAGTTTGGTTTTTGTTTGGGATTCAAATTGGATGTCAGTGGAGGGCATTTTTACAAAAACTACTGCAGTTAACCCTTCTTTAAAGTCATCGCCGGTTAATAAGGATCCGGATGACTTTTCATTTTTGAAAATTTTTAGCTTTTCAGCAGAATCTTTGATGGTTTTGGTGAGCGCCATACGAAAACCGGTAACATGCGTGCCTCCGTCTGGAGTGTTTATGACATTGGTAAAGGATTGGATATTTTCGTTAAAGCTGTCGTTGTACTGCATGGCTATCTCTACGCCAATCGGGTGTTTTTCCAATGAAAGGTCTTTGCTAAAATGGATGATTTGGTGAACGGTTTTTTTGTGTTTGTTTAAGTGTTTTACCAGTGATTTAATGCCGCCTTCAAAACAAAAATGATATTCCCGGTTTTTTAGTGTATCGTAAAGGTTTATTTTTATACCTGCTATCAGGTATGCCCTTTCCCGCAAAATATCAAGCACTGTATTGTAGGAAAAGATAAAATCGTGAAAAATCTGTTTATCCGGCTTAAAAAGCGTACTTGTACCACTTTTATATTCTGGAGTATATTTTTTCCCCAATGATAATGTTTCTTTAATAACTTCAACCTTTGTCAGGGCTTTGCCTCGTTCGTAACTTTGGCAATAAATCTTTCCGTCCCTTCTAACCTCTACTTGCATTTTGGATGAAAGGGCATTCACCGCCGATGCGCCGATACCGTGCAATCCCCCTGAAGCCTGATAAACTGTGGCATCAAATTTTGCGCCGGCGTGCAGCATAGTCATGGAAACTTCAAGAGCGGATAAGCCGGTTTTTTTGTGTGTATCTACCGGAATGCCCCGGCCGTCGTCTGATACCAGTATTTGATTTTCTTCCAGCATAAAAACCGATATATTTTTAGCATGTCCTGCGATCGCTTCATCCAGCGAATTGTCGACAATTTCCTGAAGAAGATGATGCAGTCCCCTGCTGTCGGTTGAACCGATGTACATTCCCGGGCGTTTCCTGATCGGTTCAAGCCCCTCCAATATTTGGATTTGTTCTGCTGAATAATCGTTTTTGTTGTCTGCCATATTTTAGGATTTTAGCCGCAATATCATCATGCCCCGAGTATTTTGTCTCGGGGCAACACAAATATCGCTAACAATTAATTTTAACAGGTTTTATTTTAGCTTGCAAGCAACTTTTTTGATTGATATAGCCCATAAATCCAGCGCGAGCTGGATGTGGCAATTGGCCCGGATTTGACCATAGCATAAAAGCATTTTTTCCAGATAGCGTTGAGCAGAGCGTTCATTCTTTTTGTCCTCAAGCAGGCGTTTTCGTAAAAAAAATAGCATATTCAAACAAAAGCTAAGGGCCTCATCGCGCTTTTTTACTATCCCTTCTACGGTCTTGAGTTTTTGACCGACAGTGTCAGCGCAAAGCAAATCTTGGAAAATTTTTTGCTCCTTTTCGTATGTAAATGTTGTTTTGGGACTGATAAGTTTTTCCTGCCAGGCGCGGGAGCGGATAGTATCGAGCAGTGCCATGGGACGAGCGGTAACAAGCCAGACATATTGATGGACAGCCAGCTCTTCCAGCGTTTTTAATAATGAGTTTTGTGCAGGGGGGCTGAGAGTGTCTGCCGGCCAGATCATGGCGTATTGACCTTTTAGTTGGAATGGTCTGCGGGAAAAAAACTGTTTTAAACTGCGAAGTTCCTTTATTCCCAGGTCCGGCAGGTTTTCACTTGAAAAAAAATCAGGCATTTGTAAATTTTCATACGAAGCCGACTCAAGCTGATTTAGTATTTCAAGAATCCTTTTTTTGGCGCTTGCGACACTTTCAGTAACTAAAATATATGCGTTCATTTAATCGCTTATCTTGACATTGTGTTAAATATTGCCGATAATTAATAAGTTATGCTTACTGCCCAAAAACAAACTTCCAGCACTTTTAATTCTCTGTTAGATATTCTATTGCAAAATGGAAGCATTAATCAAGAACAATTTGATCAGATAAAAGAGGAAGAGATAAGAACCGGGAAAAAAGTCGAAGAGATAATTGACGATCTTCCTTATCTTAAAAAAACGGATATTATGAAGGCCAAAAGCCAGCTTTATGATATTCCTTGTGAGGACTTGAGTGAAATAAGCGCCCACCCCGAGGCTCTAAGTACTTTGCCGGAGATAGTAGCCCGCCGATTTACCGCTTTTCCTTTAAGCATTGATGCAAAAGAGAATACCCTCCATTTGGCGATGATGGATCCCTTAGATATCGAGGCAATAAGTTTTATCGAAAAGAAAACCGGGAAAAAAGTAGTTCCTTATTTTAGCCAGCAAGATCAAATTGTTGATGCTATTAATGAACACTACTCACAAAGTCTGAGTACGGAAGTAAGTGAAGCTTTAAGAGAGGGGGGGCTTCAATCGTCTGCCGCCAGAAAGAGAGAGCTTAAGGCGGGGGAAAATATTAATGAAGTAATCAGTGAAGCCCCTATATCCAAAATAGTTTCTACCATTTTGGAGTTTGCCATAAAATCCAGGGCATCCGATGTCCATATTGAGCCTCATGAGGATAAAACCCGCATTCGCTATCGGATAGATGGCATCTTGCATGAAAAACTGATACTGCCAAAAACCGTACACGAGTCGGTAATAGCCAGGATAAAAATACTTTGCGGCATGAAGATAGACGAAAAACGCATACCGCAAGACGGCCGTTTTAGTTTTCGGGCGGATGATGAGGAGGTTGATTTGCGCGTGTCCTCACTGCCGGTGGTGCATGGTGAGAAAATAGTCATGAGGCTTTTAAAAAAGCAGGCAAAGGTACCAAGCATGAATGATTTGGGACTGCGCGGTCATGCCCTTAAAGTTTTGGAAAATTCTATCCTTGTTCCGCATGGAATCATCCTTATTACCGGCCCGACCGGTTCAGGCAAAACAACTTCTTTATACTCAATATTATCTAAAATAAGCACGCCCAAGGTAAATATTGTTACCCTGGAAGATCCGGTTGAATATGAAATACAAGGAGTAAACCAGGTGCAGGTAAACCCGCAAGCCGGCTTGACTTTTGCTTCTGGTTTAAGGGCTTTTCTGCGGCAGGACCCGAATATAATTCTTGTTGGAGAAATTCGCGATAAAGAAACTGCCGAACTGGCTATTCAGGCCTCCCTGACGGGCCACTTGGTATTTTCCACCCTGCACACTAATTCGGCCGCAGGCGCTCTTCCCAGATTGCTGGATATGGAAGCAGAGCCATTTTTGTTAACTTCGTCTATGACTTGTGTAGTGGCCCAACGCATCTGCCGTAAGATCTGCGCTAATTGCAAAGAGAGCTATACTCCTACCCCGGAAATAGTAGAGGATATAAAAAGTATACTAGGCAACTTAATAAACCCTTTTATAAAAAATGGTCAATTGCAGATATGTAGAGGCCACGGATGTGAAAAATGCAATGATACCGGCTATTTGGACAGAATCGGCATTTTCGAGGTGCTGCCGGTTTCGGAAACAATCGGACATTTAATACTGGAAAGAAGTCCTGCCTCAGATATTGAAAAAATGGCTGTTAAAGAAGGGATGATCACCATGAAGCAGGACGGCTATTTAAAAGTATTGGAAGGAGTTACCTCATTAGAAGAGGTGATAAGAGTAGCACAGGAGTAATAGAGTAATATTATCCGCCACCGGCGGTATAGCTATAAAGGAAAAATAAAAAATACAATATGAAAAACATTAATACTATTTTAAAGCAAGCAATAGACTTGAACGCTTCTGATATTCATTTGATTGAAAATAGCCCGCCGCTTTTTAGGATTAACAGCGTTTTGATGCCTGTAGCCGGAGAGGGCGCTCTAAGTGGAGAGCAATGCAAAGATTTAATGCTGGAGATAGTGAATCCACAGCAAAAAGAACTGCTTTTAACCAATAAAGAAATCGACTTTTCCTATACTATAAAAGACGGCGGCCGCTTCAGGGTAAATGCTTACTTTCAAAAGGGAAGCATTGCTGCGGCCTTTCGGCATATCCCCATCCATATACGCGGTATTGATGAACTGAGTTTACCGCCCATACTGCATGAATTTACCAAACTTAATATGGGTTTTATTTTGGTAACCGGTCCTACCGGGCACGGTAAGTCTACCACTCTGGCGGCTATTATTGACGAGATTAACCAAATACGAGCCGAACATATTGTTACGATAGAAGACCCGGTAGAATATATTTATTTGCCCAAGCAGAGCGTGATTTCCCAGCGGGAGATGCATCGGGATACACATTCGTGGCCGGTAGCATTGCGTTCGGTCTTGCGGGAAGATCCAAACGTAGTGCTGATCGGTGAAATGCGCGATTATGAAACCATTGCCGCCGCTCTGACTATTGCAGAAACAGGGCACTTGGTTTTTGCCACTTTGCACACCAATTCGGCTGCACAAACTATCGACCGCATAGTTGATGTCTTTCCGGAAAATCAGCAGCCGCAGATTAGACTGCAGCTTTCCAATACTTTGGCGGCCGTAATTTCACAAAGGCTGCTGCCGGGGATAAAAACAGGACTGGTTCCGGTGGCGGAAGTGCTTTTAAGCTCTGCCGCTGTCCGCACTACCATAAGAGAAGGAAAGACGCACATGATTGACAATATTATGCAAACATCTCAGGATATGGGGATGATCCCGCTGGAAACAGCTATGGCGCAAAAAGTGAAAAAGGGCAGTTTGGATCCTAAAACAGCCGAAGAATGGAGCTTAAGGCCGAAAGAACTGATGCGGCTTATTGATAAGTAATATGATCAGGTTTGAGTATAAAGCCAGAAGCAAAGACAATAAAAAATTAAACGGTCTGGTCGATGCTATCGACCAAAAACAGGCTTTGAAAATACTGCGTTCCCGTGGACTTCTGGTAGTCGGTTTTAAGGAAAAAAAAAGTGGCCTTATTGCCGAAATAACAAGCAATTTCCAAAAGGTTAAGGCTCAGGATATTTTAGACTTTACCAGAGAATTGTCGACCATGATAACGGCTGGCTTGTCCCTTACGGAATCCATGAATGTGCTGCTGCGGCAATCCTCCGCGCCTATGCAAAAAATACTGCGCCAGATAATCAAAGACATAGAAGGAGGATCTTCTCTGTATAATGCCATGAGTAAATTTCCCAAACATTTTTCCGCTATGTATTTGGCCCTGATTAAAAGCGGAGAATCTGCCGGCGTGCTTGATAAAATACTTATGCGCCTGTCCGAAACCCTGGAACAGCAGAAGGAATTTCAGTCAAAAATAAAAGGCGCCCTGATATATCCGGCTATTGTGGTGGTTGGCATGCTGGCAGTGTCGGTAATTATGCTGGTTTTTGTCATCCCCAAGATAACCGACATGTTTTTGGAGTTTGACCTTACCCTGCCTATGGCAACCAGGATTTTGATGTTTGTTTCCGATGTTTTGTCCAGGTTTTGGTATATCATCCTTATTGTGCTGACAGCAGGATTTATATTTTTACGCCAGTGGTACAAGACGGATTATGGCCGCCTTAACATTGATGAGCTTTTGATTAAAATGCCCATAATCGGCAGTCTGAATGAAAAAAGCATGTTTACCGAAATGACAAGGACACTTTCTTTATTGATCAACGGCGGTGTATCTATTATAGAAGCCTTAAATATTGTGGCAGACGTAATGAATAATAAAGTATACTCCGACGCCACAAAAGTTATTGCCTTGGACGTAGAAAAAGGCGCTCAGCTGGGGGCATCTTTTAACCGCTATGCTTTTTTCCCACCTATTCTTTCGCAGATGATGGCGGTCGGTGAAGAAACCGGTAAATTGGATGAAGTATTGATGAAGGTTTCCCGCCACTTTGAGATGGAATCAGAGTTTGCCGTTAAGGGATTGACATCGGCGATAGAACCAATTATGATTATTTTATTGGGGGCAGGAGTAGGATTTTTGGTAGTTGCAGTGATTATGCCGATATATAAATTAACCAGCTCATTTTAAAAATAAACATGGGCGAAGGGGGGTGAAAATGTCAAATCAAAAATTAAAGACCAATAATAAAAAAATTGGCTTTACCCTTATCGAGCTTTTAATCGTTATCGCGCTCTTGGGTATTTTGGCAGTCGGCTTGCTGGCGGCTATTGACCCCTTGGAGCAATTTAAAAAAGGCCAGGATACCGGTACAAGGAATGCGGTCCAGGAGTTATACAATGGCATGATCCGTTACTATGCTATCCAGACAGAATATCCCTTGATAGGATCGCCTGGCACTTTTGATGTAACTACGCTTGATTCAGCCAGCGCCAGTGATATGATTGACCTGATTGTCGATGCCGGCGAGCTGAAATCAAACTTTTTGCCCAATATCCGCAACAAAGAAGACGTATATGTTTATTACTATGATGATGGGGACAATGTTGAGCATTCGGTTTGTTTTAAGCCGACATCTAAATCTATTCGGACAGACCCGAATACCAAATATGATAATATGGGAAGCGAAATGGCAACCGACGTTTGTACAGGCAATACTAATAGTTGTTATTGGTGTTTAAGATAAGGTGATAAAGATACAGATAAAAAAAGAGAAAGATAGCCTAGCTGTCTTTCTCTTTTTCTTGACTGTTTTTATTTTTTTCCAAAGCTTTTCGGTCTATGGCGGAGACAGCGGAGATTTACTGGCGGCGGCGGCGACCGGCAGTTTTGCTCATCCACCCGGCTACCCGCTCTATTCTTTACTGGCCAGGATTTTAACTTTTTTACCATTGTTGACACTCGCCTGGAGGGTGGGATTGCTTTCTTCGTTATTTTCAGCCCTGTCTTTGACGCTTTTGTACAAGCTGTTGAAAAAATACTTTGCTTGGTTTATCGCTCTTTCAGTAGTATTTTTCAGCGCTTTTTTATACCCGGTTTTTTTATACAGCGAAGTGGCAGAAGTTTTTTCCATGACGAGCTTTTTTGTTTTATGGCTTTTGTATCTGGCCTTGCAATGGAGAGATAAAAAAAACAAAAAAACCCAATACCTTTTCTTTATTATTTTAGGCCTGTCTATGACTCATCACCATATTGTATTTTTTTCTTTCCCGGTTCTATATTATCTTTTGGCCGATTACTTGAGAAAAATCAAGCGCCAGGAGATTAAGAAATATCTATTGGCTTTACTAATTGGTCTGACCCCCTACATATACATTCCTATTTCCAGCTGTTTGAACCAGTCGCTGTATTATTGGGGCAACGGCGCCAGCCCAAAGGGTTTTATTTGGCTGATTTTAAGGATAGGCTATGGTACTTTTACCGCCTTGGGCAGTATAGGCGATAAACCGATCCAGAGACTTATCAGCCTTTATGCTTTTTTCCGCTATCTTTATCTAGAGTACCAGTTTGTGGCCGCATTATTAGCCTTGCTTGGCCTGGGATATTATCTGTATTTAGTAAAAGCAAAGAACGGCCAAAAATGGTTTAAGAAAAAAGACTTTATAGCCTTTTTTATCTTATTTTTATCTTATTTATTTTTTATTTTTTACGCCAGTTTTCCCCTCACTTCCGAGTTTATGATGGCAACCGTGGAGCGTTTTTATATCCTGCCGTTTTTGCTTTTATCCCCTTTTTTGGCGCTGGGGATACAAGCTTTATATTTGTTTTTAAAGAATCTGGAAAATAAGCAAATCCGCCAGCTGGCTTTGATGATTTTTTCGGCCTTGCTTTTGGTTTTGCCGGCAGGCAGTATTGGCCGCAATTTGCCCAAAATTATAATTTTGAAAAATGATTTTACGGCCGAAGAGCTGGGCCGTGATA
>CAYNBK010000001.1:0-25780 GCA_964395485.1 uncultured Pseudomonadales bacterium | reverse complement strand
AAAGATTTGGAATCCTTGAATCTTTATTTGAGCTCAAAAACCAACTCCCTAAAAGATATTTTGGGTTTTAAACGTCAGCACCATCAGATTACTGACTATTTATTTTCAATCTTACCTTCTGGCGTATCGATCGACGGCTTTACAATCACTCAACAAAACCAGCTGCAGTTTAACGGTCGGGCTGAGAGCCTGAGGGCTCTGAAAACTTTTTTGGACAACGTTCAGAGCCAGAAATCCGGAGCTTTAATTATCAGCAAGGCTAGTATCGGCGGTTTGAGCACCAACAGAGGAGAAGATAAAAGTTTACCCGGCCAATATAATTTTTCAGTATTAATAGATTTCTTACAATAAAAAAATGAGATTAGACTTTACTATCGCCAACAATGATATTGATAAAAGCAGCCGCAGCCTTTTAGTTTTTTTGGCCTTAATGGCTTTTTTGGTTTTTTCTTTTACTGTGGTCAAAAACACCATTCAGAAAACAAACGCTTTGTCTAAGTCTATCGCTGAAAATCAGGTAAAGACGGCCGGTTTAAGATCTAAGATGGCGATCTTGGGATCGCTTGATAAAAACACCCTTTCATGGCAGCTGCAAACCATAGAGCAGGTTTTCCCATCAGACAAGCCGGTTATGAACCTTATTAATTCGCTTAAAAATACAGCAAGAGAAAATAAGGTTTCCTTTGCCGGAGTGAGTCTTAACCCCGGAACTATTAAAAACAAACCTGAAAAAGCCATAAGCCAGGAAGAAAGCGGCCAACTGCAAAATATCAGCCTCGCTATTAATATAAACGGGACTTTGTCTAATATTTTTAATTTTATTGACCAGTTTAAGCAAACAGCCCCGCTGGCTTCAATTGACACCTTAACGATAAACTCTTTGAGCGAAGATAAGGAGGCAATGATAAAAGCAGCCATAAGCATGACTGTTTACTATCAGGGTGCACCTGTCGGTTTGGGCGAGGCAGAAGCGGCCATTACGACCCTGGATGAACAAGAACAGTCTCTTATCGATGAGTTAAAGGATTATCGGGTTTATCCGGAGGTTCAGGCAAGGGAAAGCGTAAGCGGCAAGAATAATATATTTAGTCCCCGCTAGCTTTTTCCGGCTCCTCCTCTAGTACAATGACAGCTTTTTTCTTTTCCTTAAATGAGCGGATCCGGATTAAATGACGCAAGCTTTGGATGGTTTTACCTTTTTTGCCGATAATGCGGGGCATATCTTCCGGTGAAACGGTCAGGTAGTACAAATATATTCTGTCTTTTTCTTCTGTTCTTAGTTTTATTTCTTCCGGCTTGCTGACGATTTGTGAAGCAAGATATTTAATCAGATCTTCCATATAGCCTTTGGTAAATATTTCTTACTGTTCGGGTGGCCTGAGCGCCTTTTGACACCCAATAATCATAGCGGCTTTTATCTATTTTAGTTTTATTTTGAGCGCTTACAGTATAATATTGTCCGATACACTCGCGGTAAGTACCATCCCGCTTATCTTTCGCCTCTTTGACGATTACCCGGTAACTCGCCTGCTTTTTTTTGCCGGTTCGAAGCAATCTGATTTTTAACATAAGAAGTATTTTATCCTTTTTTAAAAAAATTCTCAAGAGCCTTTTTGGCCGCTTCCTGCTCGGCTTTTTGTTTGGAACTGCCGGCTCCATCGGCCTTTTTTAAGTCAGTAATAGAAACCTCCACAACAAATTTTTTGCTATGATCAGGACCAACTTCTTTTATTACCCGGTAGTTTGGGGCGGGCATTTTTAATGATTGAACTTCTTCTTGGAGCAGGCTTTTATAGTCATGAGGGGCAACTTCGTTTAAATTGGAGAAAAACGGCAGGATAAGGGCCAGGTAGATAAATTTCTCTACTTTTGGATAGCCTCCGTCTAGGTATATAGCTCCCAACAGTGCTTCAAAGGTATCGGCCAAAATAGAGGGGTTTTGATTGCCGTTGGCGTTTTTTTCGCCCTTGGACAATAGCAGTTTTTCGCTCAGTTTTAAATTGAGAGCGGCCCAAGCCAAAGTAGACGTTTGTACCAGTTTTGACCGGATATTGGTCATTTTCCCCTCAGGATAGCTGGGAAAATTTTTAAATAAATAAAGCGAACATACCAGCTCCAGTACAGCATCGCCCAAAAATTCCAGTCTTTCATTTGATTCTCGGATCTGCCTTTGTTCATTTAGATAGGATCGGTGGACAAAGGCCTGTTCCAGCAACTTCTTTTGTTTGAAAACGGGAATAGTTGGAGTTTTTTGGTTCTTAAACTTCATCGGAATACTCTTCCAGTATAAGATATAAGTCGGAAACCGTTTGGAGCGCCTGAAATTCGTTTTCTGGGATTTGTACTTGTAATTCGTTGTTAATTTTAAGCATCATATCGTTTATCTCGATTTGGTCGCAGTTATAATCTTCAAAGAAATTAGCCTCCTCTTTGATTTCACCCAAGTTAATACCCAGGCTGTCGGCCACAATGCTGTTTATTTTATTTATATCCATGTTTTTTTAGGATTGCGCCAAGCGCACCATTTACAAATTGGGGCGATTTTTCACTGCCGTATTGCTTTGCTAGTTCTATCGCTTCGTCTACAATCACTTTAACAGGTGTTTTGCCGCTGAGTATTTCAAACACAGCCAGCCGTAATACTGCCAAGTCAAGCCTGTTTATTTTTTCTATCGGCCACTCCGAAGCGGCCTTAGTAATGTTATGATCGATAACAGGAAGCTTGTCAAGTATTTCTTTAACAAGTTTTAAATCTGTTCCTTTTGTGCTAAAAGAATAACTATACAAATTTTGGACTAGTTTTTCACGGTGTAAATGGCGGGGATCTGAGGCAGTTTTCACTTAATATTTACCACAGTTTTTACAGATTTGATGGCTTAATTTTAGGGTGTTGCAAAATTTGCACTTTACCATATTGGGCAGTTTTACCCGGTGATTTTGCCTTCTTTTACCGCTCCGCCGGCTGGATATTTTTCTTTTTGGTAGTGGTGGCATGAATTTAGATTTTTAGATATTTAGAGTTTTAGATAATCAGCCTCCTAAAACTCTATAACTCTTAAACTCTTTTCTTTAATTTGGCTTAACATCGGTTATTTTAAGGTTTTTTAGCCTTTCATGCAAGAGGGGAAATTTTTGCAGATTTTTGCTAAAATTCCCAGCGTAGTTTTTTGCCAGCAGAAGTTGTCTGCTGTCGCTAAGATCGGCAATTTTTAGCTCTATTCTGCCGGATTGGCGCAGTCCGTATATTTCTCCCGGTCCTCTGATTTTTAAATCCAGCTCCGCCAGTTCAAAGCCGGAATTTTTTGTCTCCATTGCTTTCAATCGGCGGCTGTCTTGCTTGACCCCGGCGCTGGTAAAAAGCAGGCAGTATGACTGTTTTTTGCTTCTTCCCACTCTTCCCCGCAGTTGGTGAAGTTGGGCCAACCCGAAGCGTTCAGACCCCTCAATAAGCATGATGGCGGCATTGGCAATATCTATCCCCACTTCGATAACAGGCGTAGAAACCAGAATGTCATATTTTTTCTTTTTAAAATCGTTTATTATTCGGTCTTTTTCCGGGCTTTTAAGCCTGCCGTGAAGAAGCGCAAGTTTTAGCCCGGGGAAAACATTCTTTTGTAGCCTTTCGTACTCGATCGTTACGGCCTTGATATCTTTCATTTTTTCAAACTGGGATTCTTCGATCAGCGGACAGACTATGTAAGCTTGGCTTTTATCTTCTTTTATTCGTTTTTCTAGCCACTTGTAGGCGGCTTGTCTTTTTTCTATCGGAACCAGCCAGGTTTTTATTTTTTTCCTGCCAAGAGGCATTTGTTTGATAAGGGAAAGATCCATATCTCCATAAAAAGCCAGGCTCATAGTACGCGGGATAGGGGTAGCAGTCATGGAAAGCAAGTGGGGGCGGGGCTTAAATGATAAAAGTTGGCTGCGCTGGGCCACGCCGAAACGATGCTGTTCGTCGATTATTAAAAGTTTTGGGCTTGTTTTGTTTTTTCTAAAAAGCAGGGCATGGGTGCCGATGACTATTTTTGCCTCTTTTTGCTTTTCTTTATGGCTTGAAGTAATCAGGCTTAAACAAATGTTTTCTTGCGCAAACATTTGTTTAAAGGTTTGGTAGTGCTGCTGGGCCAGAAGTTCGGTTGGCGCCATAAGGTAAGTGTTGTGCCCGTTTAAATAAGTCAAATAAGCGGCAATAGCCGCTACGACAGTTTTTCCCGAACCGACATCTCCTTGTAATAAGCGGTTGGCGGCAAAATTTCTTGTTAAATCTTGAATTATTTCTACAACTGCTCTGTTTTGGTCATTGGTCAGTTGGAATGGCAGTTTTTTAATAAAAGCCTGTATTTTATCCGGAAACTGTTTCATTGGTATGGCTTTGGCACTTTTTTGCCACTCTTTTCGCTTGATAAATGCCCTCAACTGCAGTAGAAACAGTTCGTCAAAAGACAGGCGGTCTTTGGCCTCTGTGGCTTTTTTTTCGCTTTCAGGAAAATGAATTTGTTTTATGGCCTCCTCTAGGCTTGGGAAGTCCTCTTTTTCCAGTATCGGCGACGGGAGCCAGTCCTCGATTTCGACAACTTTTTTAAAAAGCAGGGGAAAAATACGGGAGCGCAGCCATTTGGAGCTGACACCGGCCGTTTCCGGATAAATTGGGACCAAGCGACCGCTGTGGACGCTCATTAAACTATTTGTTTTCAGTATTTCATGCTCCGGGTTTTTAAAAATAAGGCCGGTATTGTCCGGCTCTACTTTTCCGGCCAGCGCCAGCTTTGCCCCCGGCCGGAAGATATTTTTCAGATAAGGTTGGTTAAAGAAAATAAAATTTATCTGTCCGCTCTGGTCGGCAAAAACTCCTTTTTGGATATTTTTGCCAAAACGGGTAAAAAGATTTTGGAAAACAAGGACTTGTCCGCGGATAGTGGAGACTTGTCCTGCTTTCAATTGGCTGATAAGAGTAAGCTGGCTGAAATCTTCATACCTGGCCGGAAAATGATAAAGCAGATCGGCAACAGTTTCTATCTCCAGTTTTTTCAGCTTTTTAGCATAAGGCTCCCCCACCATAAAAAGCTCGGAGACTGGAGTTTGGAGAGTTAATACAGCCATAAAACTATTATATCTTGATTTGTTTATTGGGTCAAAGGCCCAAAAGTAGAAAAGGCTGCAAAATTAAACATCACCTTGCGGGCGATGAAAGAATTGTTTGTTCGAGCCTCACCGATTAAAAATAAAGCTTAAAGTGGGTAAAAGCGAAGTCAAAATAAGGGCTAGAGAAGAAATGATAATCAGCGTTGTCCAGATAGCCTTTATTAATTTTTTCTTTTTCATATTTTAACCCCGATGATCTAATATTATTTTAACCTTATCCACTTTTTCTTGCCGGAGCGGACTAAGTCCTCCGAGGAGATTTTTAAACTCTTAAAAAGTAATATCTTTTTTCTATTTAACTCTATGCTACCCTGTTTTATCAGTCTTTTTGCTTCAGACCGGCTCGATACTAGCCCTGTTTCGTTTAGCAAGTCGATAGGACCAATCGGGTTTTGGGAAAGTTTATTTAATGGGAAAACAGGAATATTTGCCGGCGTTTGGCCTTTTTGTACTACTTTGGCAAACTCTGTTTGAGCCTGTTCAGCTTTGACATTGCCATGAATGTCGGCCGTTATGGTGAAGGCCAGTTGTTTTTTGGTAGCTAGCGGATCCAGAGTATTGTTTAATAAGCCCTTGACAATCTTTTTTACTTCTTCCATGGGGATATTGGTAAAAAATTCAAAGTAGTCGGGTATTAGCTCGTCTTTGACGGCCATCAGCTTGGTATACATGTCTTTTGGTGCGTCATTGAGCCAAATGCAGTTATTGCTGGTTTTGCTCATGGTCTTGCCGTCTGTGCCAAGGATCATCTTAGTGGTCATCACAAACTTTTCTTTATTCTTAAATTTGTGAAGAAGCTCCCGGCCGACTAGCATATTAAACATTTGGTCGGTGCCGCCGATCTCCATGTCTACGTCCATCACCACCGAATCATAACCTTGCAGAAGCGGATACATGGTCTCGTGATACCAGACAGTATCGCCCCTTTTTATCCGTTTGGAAAAGTTGTCTCGTTTAAAAAGCTGAACTGCACTTATTTTGGAGCCGATATTGATAATGTCTTTGAGCGTGAGTTTGGTCAGCCAGTCTTTGTTGTGGAGCGTACGGACTTTGGAAAAATCCACCAGTGCTTTTACCTGGTTTATCCAGCCCTTGGCGTTTTCTGACACTTCCTTTTCACTGAGGAGTTTTCGGCCCTTTTCTCTTTCTGATGGATCGCCCACTAGCACTGTCCCGTCCCCAAAAAGGAAAATCACATCATGCCCGAGAGCGGCAAACTCCATCAGTTTGCGGATGCCGACGGTGTGGCCCAAGTGCAGGCGGCCGCCGGTCGGGTCAAAGCCCTGATAGAGACGGAGTTTTTTTCCGGATCTAAGCACTTTTTCCAAGCTTTTTTTGTTTGGGTAAACAGTATCTACTCTCCTGGTTAATAGCTCATCAATTTTGTCCATAGTTATCCTTGATTTTAATTGATAATATTCTTTTTGTCTATCCAGTGTCAATCTAAACCCCGGGGGTTGAGTCTCGACCAAACATCGGGATTTATATGCTATTTACTGCCATAAATTTGAAGACTATAATTGTTTTTATGAAACTGTTAGTACAGAGAGTATCAAGGGCTGAGGTGAAAGTAGATGCTAAGCAGGTGGCAAAAATTAAGAAAGGTTATCTGGTTTTAGCGGGCATTCATAAAAATGATGACGAAAAAAAAGCCGCTGAAATGGCAGAAAAACTGATTAATTTGAGGGTGATGGCTGATGAGAGTGGTAAAATGAACCTGTCTGTTAAAGAAGTTCGGGGAGAAATATTGGTGGCTTCTCAATTTACTCTTTATGCTGACACAAAAAGCCGTAGACCAGGATTTACCAAGGCGGCTAAAGGTGATAAAGCAAAGAGGCTGTATAATTACTTTATCAGTAAACTTAAGGACAGTAAACTGAAAGTTGAAAGCGGTGTGTTCGGCGCTTATATGCAGGTTTACTTGCAAAACGAGGGGCCGGTTACTGTTATTCTTGAAAATTAATTTTTTTTACTCTTTTATTAAGTGTTTGATCTCCCCTAATTTTTTTTGATAATCCGCCATATTAAGTACATAAGATTTGTACTCTGCCCGGCTTTTAAATTGATCCAAAATTATTCCGCACTGGCAAAAACCATTTTTTATACCAGTGTATTGAGAAAATGAAGACCATAAATATTGATTTAGGTTTTCAGGCTTTGAGATTAACATTGAGGTATAAGGATTGAGGTGAATATAACGCGAGACATGTTTTAGTTGATCATCGTCTTCGATGAGAACGGCTTTAAAACCGCTTTGAAACAATGAACCCGTCCGTTTTCTTTTGAGATTAAAATATTTGGCATAGCTATTTTGGATATTACCTAAGAAATCCGAAATGCCTTTGTCCTGGTTTTGTTTCAGAATTAAATGAAAATGATTTGGCATAAGGCAAAAGCAAATGACATCGACAAGAGTTTGTTTGTTTTTACTAAGACCAGCTATAAATTTTGCCTGCCTTTCTTTGGCCAAGTCTTTAAAATGAGAATAGGCTAAAGGCGGGTTTTGGTATTGGTAAAAATGCATTATTTCTAAAAACCTTAAATGATCGGGAATGGAAAGGTAAATGGGGATCTTGGCAATACTGCGGTTAAAAATATGGTAATAATGGCTGGTAACAAGCGGCGTTTGGCGGATTGGCATATAGGTAAATTATACAAATATCCCGAGGTTTAGTCAAGGCACAACCCCCGGGGTTGAAGTTGCAGAACAATAGGAGATTTGTTAAACTGTGGAGACTTAAGACTCAATAATATGTCTTGGTATAAAACCCATATGAGCAGAATCGCTAAGTTAAAAAGACGGCGGCCTTATTATAGTAAAGGCTTAGTTTCCAGATTTCCTTTTTTGGCGCAGTTAAACAGGGCAAAGCTGATAAGGCTGGCGGCTTTGTTTGCTTTTTTTGGAGTGCTTGGCTCTTTTTTAATGGTGATTTTTCTTTTCGCTTGGTTTGCCAAGGATTTACCTCGGCCGGATAAAGTAGTCAGGAGAGAAGGCTTTACCAGTAAGATTTTTGACCGCAATGGAAAAATCCTTTATGACGTTTATTCTGATGAAAAAAGAATACCTGTCACTATTGTCGATATTCCGCAAAATCTAAAAAATGCTACTGTTGCCATAGAGGACAAGAACTTTTACAACCACGCCGGATTTGACCCATTAGGGTTTGTCAGGGCGATGTTTAATATTGTTATACACCATCGGCTGGAGGGCGGTTCTACCTTAACACAGCAGTTAGTAAAAAATGTCCTTTTGACCTCGGAAAGAACATTACCTCGGAAAATAAAAGAGTTCATTTTGTCTATTCAAATAGAGAGAAAATACAGTAAAGATGAAATACTGCAGATGTATCTTAATGAGGCGCCGTATGGAGGTACAGCCTGGGGGGTAGAAGTAGCCGCCGAAACATATTTTAATAAAAGCGCCAAAGATTTGGATCTGCTTGAATCGGCCTTTTTGGCCGGACTTCCTCAAAGCCCATCGGTTTATTCTCCTTTTTACGGTACCAAAGAAGCCTATAAAGGCAGGACGATTAACGTTTTAAGAAGGATGCGCGAGGACTCATATATTGACAAAGATCAGGAGAAGCAAGCTTTGATCGATTTGGATAAAATGGAGTTTGCCACCCCCTCAGGAGAATTTAAAGCCCCCCACTTTGTTATGTATGTAAGACAGCTTTTGGAAGATAAATATGGCGCGCAGGCGCTGGAAATAGGCGGCTTGAGGGTTTATACCACTTTGGACCTTGATATTCAGGAAAAGGCGCAAAAGATCGTAGCGGACGAAATAGTCAAGGTAGAAGACATGGATATAGGCAATGGAGCGGCTTCGGTAATGGATCCGCAAAGCGGAGAAATACTGGCCATGGTTGGGTCCAAAGACTATTTTGACGAAAATTATGACGGCAAAGTAAATGTTGTTACTGCCCTGCGCCAGCCCGGATCGTCTATCAAACCGGTGACATACGCGGCAGCTTTTAAAATGGGATATACCCCTTCCAGCATGATAATGGATGTGGAAACGGACTTTCCCGGAGGAGCAGGAGAAAAGCCATACCACCCCAAAAACTATACTAACTCTGAATATGGTCCTACTCAACTCAGATATGCTTTGGGAAATTCTTTAAACATAACTTCTGTCAAGCTTCTGGCTAAAATAGGCCTAAAGCCGATGATGACTACTGCTTATGAAATGGGCCTGGAAAGCTTAGAGCCAAGCAAAGAAAATATGTCCCGCTTTGGCTTGTCTGTTACTTTGGGAGGGGGCGAGGTTCGTTTGCTGGACATGACTACGGCTTACAGTGTATTTGCCAATAGCGGATATAAAGTAGAACCAACCGCGATCCTGAAGGTGGAAGACTTGGATGGTAAGGTGTTGGAAGAAAACAAAAGCAAAAAAGGTAAAAGAGTGCTGGACGAAGCTATCACCTATCTTATTAACTCTATCCTTTCTGATAACAGCGCCCGCCAGATGACCTTTGGTGCCAACAGCTTGCTTAATATCTCCGGTCAGGATATAGCGGTTAAAACCGGAACGACCAATGACAAAAGAGATAACTGGGCTATCGGATGGACAAGAAATTTTATCGTCGGCGTTTGGGTGGGAAACAACGATAACAGCCCGATGAAGCAAGTGGCCTCAGGTGTTTCCGGCGCATCTCCCATTTGGAGAAATATAAGCCTTTATTTGCTGTCAAAATTCCCGGCCAGCTCTTTTCCCATGCCGGACAATATCCTCGAAGAAGATGTGGATGCAATTTCCGGCTATAAGGCGCATGATGGTTTTGTTTCCCGAAAAGAGTATTTTGTCAAAGGGATGGAGCCGAGTGAAAATGACCCCGTCCACACCAAGTTAAAGCTTTGTCGCGGACAGGATAAATTGGCGACAGATATTCAGCTGGCCAAAGGCGAGTATGACGAAAAAGAGTACATTGTTTTAAAAGAAGACGATCCGGTTTCAACCGACGGCCAAAACCGCTGGCAGGAAGGAATTGACGCCTGGATAGCCAAACAATCAGATCCTAAATACCACTATCCGAGCGAGACGTGCGATAGCAGTGAAGAGCGCTTTATCCGTTTTAATGAACCGCAAAACGAAAAAAGCTACGGCAATGATGTGTCAATAGATATCGATGCCTATGCGGCATCCGGCGTGAAAAAAATCGAGCTTTTTATTGATGGGGAACTTAAGGAAACTATTTATAACAAGCCCTACTCATTTAAAATAGTCTTGCCGGACGGTACTTATACCTTAAAAGCAAAGTTGACAGACAATAATTTGGAAAATACTGAAACAACAGCCAAAATAGGGATTAACAAAGCCTGGGATTGGAGCCCGGTGCCTACACCAACTCCGACCACTAAAGCTGTGCCTACACCAACTCCGACCACGATCACTAAAGCTACGCCCACACTAACACCAAGCCTAGCTTTATCCCCTACTCCTAGCTAGCCGAGGCTGCCTACCAAGCGGCAGTTTAGTTTTGTTTGCAGAGCCGTGACAATATTTTTCCTGTTTTCTGCCACGTCGAGGCTTGTCAGTTGTTTATTTTTGTCCAGATAATAGATGGTAAAAGTAGCTCTGTTTTGGTAGTCATACTTCCATTCTACTTTTTCAACCAAAGGATTCCCGGAAGATGTAATTTCGCGGGAAATATTAACCCTGGAGACAGTTGGGGGTACTTCAAAAGTAAGATCTTCGATAATTGGCGAAAACTTTGCTATTTGCTCGTAATGGCAAGAGATTTTGGCAGTACTTATAATATTTTCCAGCTTTAGCTCGGCGACAACAATTTTTCTTGCCAGAGAAAATATTTTTTGCTGATAAGGAACAGGGCAACCCAAATATCCGATTTCTTTATCCTTGAACCTTATGATAAAGCCTCGGCTTATATACTTGTTTTGCCTGGGGGTAAAAACTAGTTTTTGTCCGATGGAAGCAAAAATTTCCTGCAGTTGATCCCTTAGAGATAATAAATCTTTGTTGCTGACAAGTGCCAGGTGGAGTTTTTCCTCTGGCAGATCTTTCTTTTTGGGCAGATAAACATTGGCAATTTCAAATAAAGACAAATTTTGGCCGCGGCTTTCATTTTCGCTATAAGTCGTAAGTACAGAGGGCAAAAGCTGGGTTCTCAGGTATTCCCACTCTTCGGACAAGGGGTTTTTAAGTTTGAGATGAGTTTTTGGCTCAAGCCCGGTTTTTACAATAAGTTTTTCGGAAACCAGCGAATAAGTATAAAGCTCGGTAAAAGCGGAGTATTTAAAAGCATCTTTTAGCTTTTGCTCCCAATAAAATTTTTTGTCAAAAGTGCCAAGCATGAAACTGGCCGCCGGCACTGCACTAGGAATATTGTGGTAGCCGTAAATTCGGGCGATTTCTTCTACCAGGTCTTCTTTTATATTTATGTCTTTGCGGCGCCAGGAAGGTATTTTTACTCTATACTCTCCCTGATTTTGCATGGGTTCAAAACCCAGGGCGGAAAAAATAGCCATTACCTTTTTTAAAGCCAGTTTAACGCCCATTAATTTTTCCAGTAAAGCGTGAGTAACCATGAGTGTTTTTGCCGCTTTTTTTCCAGGGTAAATATCGATGAGGCTGGAAATCTGTTTGCCCCCCATTTGTTTAAACATATTGACACCTTTGGCAAAAGCCAGCGGCGCCAGCTCCGGGTCGACAGATTTTTCGTTTAGAGTGGCCGCTACGGTACGGATACCGTGGGTCATAGAGGTCTGGCGGATTTTTATATGGTTGCTGGTCTCCATAAAAAATATTATTCTTTTTGTCTGGGGACTGACAACGCTGTTTTTGGTACCGATAATTCCCGGCAGGTCAATGATTGTCCCTGTGCCGTCATCAATCACAATATCTCCGCCGGTAAGCGTATATTTTTTGTTGTCAAAGCTGACGGCTGTTTCGCCTTTTTTGGACTTACGGATAATAAGCTTTTTACTTTTTATTTTGTCATAGTCAAACACATGGGTGGGATGGCCGACATCGTTCATGATATAATTGGTAACATCGACAATACTGTTTAAAGGCCTCATACCTACCTGTTTTAAGCGTTTTTGTATTAATGTGCTTGATATAGCCGGCTCGATTTCCATTACTATCGCCATAATTCTCTTGCATAGCTTGGGGTCGTTTTTAATGTATAAAGGGATAGGGTTTAATATTTGCTTCACCGGCGGCGGCGATGGAGCTTTAAATCTGGCCGGAATTTTAAATTGGGGTAAGATAGCTGCCGCCTCCCTGGCAATACCCACTACGCTCATACAATCTACCCGGTTGGTGGTGACTTCGATGTCAAATACCGGCTCTCCCTCAATAGTTAAAATCCTCTCCACCGAGGGGCCGCACAATGACAAATATTTGGCTATTTGTTTCGGCGTCGCCCTTGTGTCGAGATGTTCAAGCAGCCAGGTGTATGGTATTTGTATGTTCATAGTTTTTCAACTTTGCCAATAATGCAACTATAATTACTTGTTAATTATTAGCAATTACTAACTCTAAAATTGCTCTAAAAATCTGATATCGTTTTGATAAAATATTCTTAGGTCAGGTATTTGCAGACCCGGTTTCATCATATAGCTTCGTTCTACTCCCCAGCCAAAAGCAAAGCCGGAATATTTTTCCGGATTAATGCCGCCGGCCCGCAGTACATTGGGATGGACCATGCCGGCTCCTCCTACTTCATGCCAGCCGGATTTGCAAGCCCTGCATCCTTTTCCACTGCAAATACTGCAGGAAAAATCTACTTCAAAAGAGGGCTCGGTAAAATTAAAGTGAAATGGTCTAATTCTGGATTTAACGTCAGGACCATAATAATTTTTAGCAAAATAGTCAATCGTTCCTTTTAGGTGGCTTATATTTATATTTTTGTCAATGCAAAGTCCCTCAAACTGGTGAAGCATTACAGTATGGGTAACATCTTGCTGGCGGCGGTAATTTTTAGCAATATTAATCATTCTTATTGGTGCTTTGCCCAATCTCAGCATTTCTCTAACCTGTCCGTTTGAGGTATGTGGAGTTAAAACCATTTTGCCCATTTTCGGGTTTTCCAAAGCGTCCACGAAAAGCGTTTCCCACTCGTCGCGGGCCGGGTGGCCCTTGGGCATATTTAAAGCTTCAAAGGCAAACCAGTCCCAGTCTACTTCCGGATGGCGGACACGTTCAAAACCAATGTGTTTAAAAATCTCGACAATTTCCTCAATGGCTTGGGTGACGATGTGAAGATGGCCAAATGGGCTGTAAGGGTGAGACGGCTGATCTAAGTCTGCCAGCTTTACCTGGCTGCTTATATTTTGCAGGTCTTGGCTTTTTTTCTCAAGGGTTGCAGCTAAATTTTGTTTTAGCCGGTTAAGGCTTTGTCCGGCGGTTTTTTTATCCTTATCCGGCAGTCCGGGCATCAGCTTTCCCAGTTTGTTCACTTCTCCCTGCCTGCCCAGGTATTGGATTCTCAGTTTTTCCAGTTCATCTGTACCGACGGCGCCGGCAATGCTTTCGATGGCTTGTTTTTCCAGTTTTTTGATTTGATTTAGCATACGCTTATTTTACACAAAATGTTTTGCCTTTGCGAGATCCGATTAAATCGGGCCCAAGCAATCCCGGTTAAGATTGCTTCTTTGTCCCGACATTAGTTTGGACTCCCCGTAATGACATAAAAAAAAGCCCTCCTAAGGGAGGGCAAAATATGATCATTCAAGATCTTTTGCCCTATTTTTTAAAGACAAACTCACAGATTTCTTTTAAGTCTTCCGGATATTTAACTGCCATATTTGCCAAAATCTTTCGGTTTATTTCTACTTTTTTGTCTTTGGCTGCTTTTATAAATGTGTTGTAAGCGTAGCCTGAGTTTTTAAGAAAGGCATTAAGGCGGATAATCCAAAGTTGTCTAAAATTCCTTTTTTTCTGCTTACGGCCGATATAAGCATACTGGCCAGCGTGTAAATCCGCTTCTTTGCTGACCTTAATGAGGCGCCCCTTGGTCATACGGAAACCCTTGGTGCGGGCGAGAACCTTATTGTGCCGTGCCTTTCGATGTGTCCCTGTTTTTATTCTCATTTTATTTTGAAATTAGTTTTCTTACTTTTTTACCGATTTTGCCTTTTACTTCGCGCATTAATTTCTGCCGGCGGACAGTCTTTTTGCTCTTTTTCAAGCGAAGATGACGGATATGGCTGCCGCGGCGCATTATTTTGCCGGTTTTGGTCACCTTTACCCTTTTCATTAGTGATTTTCTGGTTTTTTGTTTTGGCATATTCGTTTGTCATCCTGAACTTGGTTCAGGATCAACTTTATGGATGCTGAAACTAGTTCAGGATGACTGTTATTTTTACAAAAATATATTTTATCACAATATTGATACTCCGCAATTCCTAAAACTCTAAAACTCTAAAACTCTAAAACTCTAAAACTCTAAAACTCTAAAACTCTAGTCTTCCTATTCTTCTTTTTTATTTCCGCTCGGTTTCAGGGTTTGGAATAGCAGACGGCCCTGCCATTTGGACTCTGCCTCTATTTTGGCAATATCGGATAGTTCTTTAACGGCGTTTTCCAGCTGTTTGTATCCAAATTCTTTTCTGGTTATCTGCCTGCCGAAAAATTTTACTACCAGTTTTACCCGGTGGCCTTTGCTTAAAAATTCACGCGCTCTTTTCACCCGGACTTCATAGTCCTTTTGACCCATAAACGGCGTTAGGCGGATTTCTTTCATCTCAGAACTACCTTTACCTTTTTTTCTGCCGGCTGAGTCTTTTTTTTGCTCCTGATAACGGAATTTCTGAAAATCTATCAGTTTGCAAACCGGAGGTTTGGCAGTTTCTGCTACCTCAACCAGATCAAGGCCTTTTTGCCGCGCCATAAAAAGCGCTTCGGCAGTAGGCATGACTCCCAGCTGTTCGCCTTTTTCATCTATCACCCGGACCTGTGGGCTTTTGATATTTTGGTTTAAGAGATAATAACGTTTTAAAGGCATATATCTAAGTAATTATCAATTATCAAACCCCAATAAGCAAACAAATTACAATTTTAAAATTTCAAAACAGTTTAAGTAAATGATAATTTAAAAATTTGATATTTTCTGAAAATTGATAATCGAAAATTGGTCATTTATCTACCCATCTTATCAAATTTGCGCTTTATTAGCAATTAAATTAGTTAGTTTTTCGCCAAATGCTTTCAGACTTTGGGCGCCCAAATCCTTATTTCCCCTCTGTCTGACAGAAACGGTTTTATTTTGTACTTCCCTATCGCCCACAATAAGCATAAAGGGTATTTTTTGCTCTTCGGCTTCTTTTAGTTTTTTCTGCATAGAAAGCGATCTGTCATCCTGCTCCACCCTTATACCAAGCCTTGTAAGCACATCTTTGGCTTTGGCGGCAAACTGCTGATGGCGGTCGGCAATCGGGACAATCTGCACCTGAACCGGAGACAGCCAGACGGGAAAAGCACCGGCAGTATGTTCGATGTAAACACCCAAAAATCTCTCCAACGACCCGAGCAATGCCCGGTGAATCATGAATGGTGTTTTTTGACGGCCGTCTTTGTCAATGTACTCCATTTTAAAACGGGATGGCAGATTAAAGTCTATCTGGACAGTCGATAGCTGCCACCGTCTGCCCAGTGAATCAACTCCGTCTATATCTATTTTTGGTGCATAAAATACAGCCCCGCCGACATCAGTCTCATAATCCTTGTGGCCGCTATCAATAAGGACTTTTTTCAAAGTGTCTTCAGCTTTGCTCCAGTCTTTACTTGAGCCAAAATATTTGTCTAAATTGTTGGGGTCACGAACAGACAATTTGTAAATAAGTTTTTCCATCTGTAGGCTATGATATATATAACTTATCAGATCCAAAGCATTGCTTAGTTCATCTTCCAACTGGTCCGGACGGCAAATAATGTGGGCATCATCCTGGGTAAAGACGCGCGGCCTGGTCAGTCCATGCAGTTCGCCGGATTTTTCATAACGGTAAACAGTCCCCATTTCAGTCCAGCGAATAGGTAAATCCCGGTAGCTTCGTATTTCCGAATTGTACATTTTTACATGGAATGGACAGTTCATTGGCTTCAGGCGGTAGCGTTTGCCCTCAACTTCAAATGGACCATACATACTGTCGGCATAAAATTGTAAATGTCCGGAGTGGTTCCATAGTGCTTCAGTGCCGATATGCGGGGTCGATACCGGCTTATACCCTCTTTGGAAATAGGTATTCATGGCAAACTCCATCAGCAAATACCTTATCATGGCTCCATTTGGCAGGTAAAGAGGCAAGCCCTGACCAACTTCTTCATCAAACATAAAGAGTTTTAGTTTCTGGCCCAGTACCCGGTGGTCGCGTTTTTTTGCTTCTTCCTGCTGCCATAGATAGTGATCAAGTTCTTTTTGGCTGGGAAAACAAGTGCCGTAGATACGTGTCAGCATTTTGTTTTTTTCGTCTCCGTGCCAATATGCACCTGCTACAAAAAAGAGCTTAAATGGCCCGATTTTGCCGGTAGAACTAACATGAGGCCCTTTGCATAGGTCTACGTCAGAGCCCTTTTCCCCTGGTTTTCCGTTCCAGTAAACAGTCGCTTTTTCTCCTTTTGCCTTTATTCTTGAAAGCCAGTCTTGTTTATATGGGTTGCCTTTAAACAATTGTTCAGCTTCTTTTATCGAAATCTCTTTGCGGATTATTGGCAAATCAGCTTTGATTATTTCTTTCATCCGTTTTTCAATGCTGGGAAAATCTTCTTCACTGATTTTGCCATCGTAATCAAAATCATGATAAAAGCCCTCGGATGTCGCCGGCCCCATGGCCCGTTTTAAACCGGGATAGAGCTCGACCATAGCCTGGTGCAGGACGTGTTCACAGCTGTGCCGCATTGCCAAGAGCTTATCATCTTTGCTGTTGTTATTTTCTAAACTTTTATTGTTGTTTTTCATATATATATTTTTATACTAGTTTTTAATTCGAGCGTTATTGAGTAATTCGTCTATATTTTCTGGATAAAAATCTGTCGGGATATTAAGTGTGCCGGTTTTTGCACCCGGTATAATAGTATTTAATAACTCTTTCTGAGTTTGAACTTGCTGGGCTGTAGTTTGTTTCAATAGTTCTTCAAAATATGACTGTATATACTTTCCCCAGTGAAAATAGTTAAAAAAGTAAATAAAAATCAGACAAAGAACAATCGAACCGATACAGACGCCAAAAGACCAGCCTACTCCGCCAATAACTCCCCTATTAAAGGTTTTTAACATTGATTCTTTTTTCCCCGGTGATGTAATAAAATCTTGGCTCATATATTGCCTCCTAATAAAACAAACACCCCTGCCCTTTCGGTACAGAGGTGATATAAATCACGGTTCCACTCTGAATATACTCATTTAACCCCATTTTTTGGGCTGGTTTGCCCCTTGTCTGTGTCCGATTCCATCGAACTTTATGGTTGGTAAAGCCATATACAAACAGACAATAAACCCATTATAGCATATTTTGGTGGGTTCGACAGGACTTGAACCTGTGACCTCTTCGATGTCAACGAAGCGCTCTAGCCAACTGAGCTACGAACCCAAGAAAACATATTTTATCAGTTTTTTATAATATTGGCCAATATTTTTATTCCTTTTTGAATGTTTTTTTCATTGACATTGGAGAAGTTCAATCTTATGGTATTTTTACCCGCGCCTTTTTTGGTATAAAAATATGTGCCCGGAACATAAGCTACGCCGGTGTTAATGGCTTTTTGGAAAAACTTAGTTGAATCAAAATCTTTTGGCCCTTCAACCCAAACAAACAACCCCCCATCAGGATTTGACCATTTAAAGCCAGCCGGCATATATTTTGCCAAATTTTTAATCATCGCCTGCTTTCTGGGAGCATAAAGCCTGATGTTTTTTTTGATTTGTTTATCCATATAAGCCCCCAGAATATATTCGGCCGCTAATGCCTGGCTAAAAGTGCCGCTGTGCAAATCTATGCCTTGCTTGGCTAGTACCAGCATTTTTGCCACTTTATCCGGAGCAATGGCGTAACCGACCCTCAAGCCCGGAGCAAATATTTTAGAAAAAGTGCTGGTATAAACCGTATTTTCCGGAGCAAAATTCATAATCGGCCTTAATGCCCTGCCGTTAAATCTGAGGCTGGAATAAGGGTCGTCCTCTAACAGTAAAACACGATGTTTTTTTATAATATTTGCCACCTGTATTCTTCTTTCTTTGCTTAAGGTCCGACCGCTGGGATTTTGGAAAGTTGGGTTAAGATAAATTAATTTTACTTGGTGCTTTGTTAAAACTCGTGCTAAGTGATTTGGCAAAATACCATTTTCATCGGTTTTCAGACTGATATATTTTGGCTCATATGCATTAAAAGCCTGAATGGCCCCCAGATAAGTGGGAGCTTCGACGGCAATCTTATCCCCCTTGTTGATAAAAATTTTACCCATAGTATCAAGAATTCCCTGGGAGCCGCTGGAGATAATAAGATTTTCGGTTTTGCATTTAATATGATGATGGTTAAGGTAAACGGCTAAAGCGGTTCTTAAGGGTAAAAAACCCTCAGTTTGACTGTATTGAAAGGCATTGGCGCCATATTTAGCAATCACCAGTCGGGTTAAATTTAGTATCAATTTCAGCGGAAAGCTTTCCGGAGCAGGTAAGCCGCCAGCCATAGAGATAAGACCAGGCCTATCAGTAAGTTTTAGTAGTTCACGCAGCATGCTAGTTTGCATGTTTCTGGCTCTTAGGGCAAAAGAATACTTCATAATGAGTTATTGTATCTTAAAAAAGATACACCCTCAAGTTGAAAATATTCCATACTTGAGGGTGTAATATAGTCTATAAACATACTTACCTCCCTTTATTTAAATTACTCCATCCGCCCATTGGGCCCCAATTTGCAGCCGCACAAGTTCTTGGTCTCTGTTTGAGCTTTTCTTTTTCTTCTGCTGTCAGAATGGGCTCTGGCGGTTTCATATTTTGATCTTCAGCCAGCATTTCTTCTATTTTTCGCGGATGATTTTCGACTTTACACATATTTATCACCTCCTTTCAACACCATAAAAAAACCCTCCAATAGGAGGGGTTTGGAATAATATTTTTGAAAAAACTACATTATTACTTTACCCTCCTGACTAAGGCGTAAAAGTAAAAGTATAATTTTTGTAAGTTTTTAATCATATTTAAAGTTGCTTGGCTACACTGCGCTTCGGCTTTGCTCAGCACTGGCTAATTTATTAGCCGGCCTGGGTTGCCATATAGCGCTCTTGTGAGAGCATAAACTTGGTGCCGGATTTTTTAACACTGTTCCAGTATAGACCTTTGCGGTGCTGTCTGGAGTTAAAAAGCTCAAGCCAGCTTTTAGATTCACTCAGTCTTTTTCTGGCGATAATAAGCAGGTTTCTTACTCTGGCAAAAAAATTTAGATGATAAGTGCCAGCAGAAACAATGGTGGTGCTGACGGTTCTTTCCGCTTCGATCAATTCCGTAGCTAATTCTTTGCTTTCTTTGATGATTTTGACGATCTCTTCCTGTACACACCGAATTTGCTTTTTGGTCTCTACATCTCCCCTATTATACAATACTTTTTCATTTTCCCTCATACGAGAGGCAAAACTTCGCTCCTGTTGTCGGATTTGCTTTTCGCGGTTAAAAAGATACTCCTCAAAATTAAAAGGTTGATTGGGGTTTTGCGGTGTTTGATAATTATTTGGGTTTTGATTGTCTTGATTGCTTGGTGCCTTGCCAAAGAGTGAATCTATTGCCCCCCTGGCAACATCTGAGCCAAGGTTTTTTACCTGACCGCCGATAGATCCGCCCATATCCCTAACAGCCTCAATAAAATTTTGAGATTGAACCGCAGTCTTTTTTTTCTTGCTGCTGTTTGTAAGAGGGTAGTTTTTTGAAAAAATATCGTCCATATATTAAAATCAGCTAATTTGGCGGATTTTATCAAATGGAAAGCAAAAAGTCAATAGTTTTTTGCCTTACTAGGCTTAGCCCGAGGTATGCTTGCTGTTCAGGAGTAGATAGTTGTTTTTTGCTTTCTTCATCTTTTATCTGGGACAAGTATGCTGTTTTTTCTTCCTCTGAAACTTGAATTTTTTCGGTCATGGCTATTTCTTGCAGGATAAACTCGGTTTGCAGGTTTCTGCGGGCGACATTTTCATATTCTTTTTTTAGGCTTTCTACTGTTTTACCGTTAGCTTGAACATATTGGTCCAACGTAATCCCAAGTTTATTTATTTCCGCTAGCAAGCGGGAAAGCATGCGGTCGCGCTCCGAATCCAAAAGCATCTGCGGCAGTTTTACTTCGATACTTTCCTGCAGTTTTTTGACTATTGCGGTCAGTTTTTGGCCGCGGTCCGGTTTATTCTTTTCCGTCGCGTCTTTGCCCGGTACCCAGATTTTATCTTTGGCATTTATGGCGGCAACTTCTTTTTTGTAGTCGGCCAGCTTTATTTGCGGGGCTTCACAGGAACTAAGCTTTATCAGCCAATCTGCCTCTTCTGGCATTTTCAAGTCAATTATTTTTGGATTAACAATCGGTTTAAGGCCGTATTGTCTGACGGCGTTGCTGTAATGCAGTGGGACAACATGGTCAATAATATGCTTATATATTTTGTTTTTCCCTACCTTGTCTTCTACCAATTTGGCTGGCGCCATACCCTTGCGAAAACCGGGAAGTTCGGTGTTTTTGGCAAATTCTGCCAGTACTTCTTTATAAGCTTTGGAAATTTCACTTTTTGGGACAGTAAGCTCCAGTTCAAAAGTTTTGTCCTGAAGCCAGGTGAGCTTGTAATCATTTTTTTGGCTGTTTACTTTTTTGTCAGTATCGGCTTTTTTATTATCGTTTCCGTTTTTTGTTTTTGTATTCATGCTGGAAGTATATCAAAAAATATTAAAAAATAAAAACTAAAATAGTTTATTTTCTTTTTTCTCCTTTAGCCCGGGTTTTAGCGACTTGCTGTTTTTTATTTCGCCTGAAAATACTAGATGTCCGATAGCCTAATTTTTTTACCCGTTTCATACTAGCAATTACTAGTTACTAATTATTCATGTCTGAGCGCATTTATTGGATCCAGCTTGCTGGCTTTGTACGCCGGCGCCACGCCAAATATAATACCGACAGTCGCCGAAAAGCCAAAAGCCAAAAATACTGACCACAATGGGATAGAGGACGGAATAAATTTGCTGATGGCAAACATTCCAAGATATCCGAGTAAAATTCCGATAAGGCCGCCAAACAAACAAAGAATAATCGCCTCTACTAAAAACTGCCAGAGAATATCAATCGGCTTGGCCCCGACTGCTTTCCGCAGGCCGATTTCTTTGGTCCGTTCGGTGACAGAAACCAGCATAATATTCATAATACCGATCCCGCCAACCAAAAGCGAAATAGCGGCAATACCCCCCAGCGCCAGGGTCAAAACAGAAATAATAGAATTTATGGTGCTAAGCAGGCTCGCTTGGTCTACTACCGAAAACTCATCTTCTTTAAGTTTTTTATCAAAATACTGGATGATAATTTTTTTTGCTTCATCAATGTTTTCTTTATCATCTACTTTTATCATGATCGACTGTACATTTTCCTGGTTAAATTGTTTTTGGGCAGTAGTGATTGGTATAAAGGCAGTGTCGTCCCAGCTCATGCCGATTCCCCCCACACCTTTTTTCTCAGTCAAGCCAATCACCTGGTAGCGGGAATCGGCCAGTAACACATCTTTATCGATTGGGTTTTGTTCGCCAAAAAGACGGTCTTTTACCTCCTGTCCCAAGACAATTACTTTTTTTTGGCTTTCGATATCACTTTTGGACAACGGTCTGCCGGATTCAATATTTATGTTGATCAGGGAAAAAAAATTGTCTTCAACCCCATGAAAACGGATGTATTTAGATTCAGACTTATATTTTACCGATGCAGGCAGTTCGATAAAAGCGGTGGCGTCGACAATCGGCTTCCCTTTGCGTGCTATAGCCTGTGTATCTTTTAGCGTTAGTTTACTGCCGGCAAAATTGGGTGGACCGGAGGAAAGGCTCTGTCCTTCCTGGCCTATTTGGCCGGGCAGGACATATAGCAAATTTGTGCCTATACTTTCAAACTGATCGGTGATGTATTTTTTTAGACCGGTGCCGAGTGAAACCAGTAAAATTACCGCCAAAACCCCGATGATAATACCAAGCATAGTTAAAAAAGCACGGATTTTATTGCTTTTGAGCGACGATAAAGCCAATTTAAAAGTCTCGCTTATCATGCCAGTTTTCCGTCAATTAATTTTATAGTTTTATTGCACTTGCCGGCGATATCCAGATCGTGGGTGACAATAATGACAGTATGTCCTCCCTTGTTTAAATTTTTAAGCAGGGACAATATTTCCCGGCCGGATTTACTGTCCAGGTTCCCAGTGGGTTCATCAGCCAAAATAATAGCCGGATCGTTGATGAGCGCACGGGCGATAGCCACTCTCTGCTGTTGTCCGCCGGAAAGCTGGTTTGGGTGATGGTCCATCCGGTCAGACAACCCTACTTCGTTTAGTTTTTCCCTGGCTCTTTTTGTCCGCTCTTTTCCTGCCACATTGGCGTAAATAAGCGGCATAGCCACATTATCAAGCGCACTTGTACGCGACAGTAGGTTGAATGACTGGAAGATAAAGCCGATTTGGCGGTTGCGAACAGCGGCCAAGTCGTTTTCACTCATATCGGTGATATTTTTGCCGTTAAGAAGTATTTTTCCGCTGGTCGGCCGGTCCAAACAGCCGATGATATGCATAAGTGTAGACTTTCCTGATCCGGATGGGCCGATAATGGCAGTCATTTCTTCTGCTTCAATATCCAGGCTGATACCGCGCAGTGCCTTTACTTCCAGGCCATCCAGTTGAAAAGTTTTAACAATGTTATTCAGGCGGAGAAGCGTTTTTTTTGGCATTATTTTTCCAAATCGCTAAATCCTGACAGCAAAACTATATCTTCCGGGGCAAGACCGCTTAATATCTCCACACTGTCATCATTTTCCTCCCCTGTTTCCACTTCGGTTTTGACAAAGTCACTGTCAAGTTTTTGCCATACATATTTAGCCTGGTCTTTTTCCCTGACTGCCTCAATGGGGACAATGAGCACCTGCTTTTTACTGCTGGTAACTATATCTATATCTCCATTCATGCCAATGCGCAGGCCTTCGGTATCAGAGGGTATTATTTTAATCGGAAAAGCAGTACCGCCGCCGGATGTATTGGTAGATGTAAAGCCGATAAATGAAATGGTCCCGCTTAGTTTTTTGTCCGGAAAAGCATCGAGCAAAATACTGACAGTATTCCCTGTGTTTATTTTGGCAATATCGGTTTCGTCTATATAAGCCTCAAAAATAAGAAAAGCAGGATTCACTACTTCAAACTCCGATCCGGCCGGAGTGATGTTGATGCCGGCATAATGAGTATCTATTTTGGTGATAATGCCTTCAATGGGCGTTATCAGGGTGGCATATTTCATGGCCAGGCTGGAAAGCTCTACATCAAGTATAGTACGGTTTAGGGTGTTTTGCGAGCGGAGTAAATCGTATTTCAGGTTGTCTGACATAGTAAAACCGTCAAACTGATTGGAGCTGATATTGTTATCCTTTCTTTCTTCGTCCATGTCATAGCGCTCGTTTTCATAGTCTATAAGCTCCTGCCTTAGCTGTTTTTCCAAAGTATTTTTGTCTAGACTAGCCAGAGCCTGCCATTTTTGTACAAAATCTCCTTCTTTAACTCCAACCCACGCCAGCTGTCCGGAGCTTTGGAAGCGGAGGGTTGCTTTTTCTTCACCGGTGATTTTGCCGGATGCGCTGATACTGTTTTCCAAATTGCCCTTAACTGCAGTAAAGGTTTTGTAGCTGTTCTCCTTTTTCTCTGCGTTTGATTTGGACAGAAAAAAACCTCCGGCTACCGCCAGGGCTATTATTATACCCAGCCAGCGGAATTTTTTTAGCTTTGACAGGGTTTTAGCAATATCCATCTTAGTATTTTAACAAATAAAAAAAGTTTATTAAACATTAAAAGTGCCGAGGAGAGGACTCGAACCTCCAAGGGTTGCCCCACATGGTCCTAAACCATGCGCGTCTGCCAATTTCGCCACCTCGGCAAGGATAGAGTTTTAGATTTTTAGAGTTAAAGAAGGAAGAATTAAACTGTTTTTGTCAATTATCTAAAACTTTATTTGTTCTTATGTTGCTATTATATCTCAATACTTTAGTTTTTTACAAAAATTGTGGGTTTGCCACTCCAGTCCATCGTTTAGTTTTTTCAAATAAAAGCCTTTACTTTTTTGTCTTGCCATTTGTCTTGCCAGCGCTTTTTTGATAAACCAGTCGCAAAGATGCGGATTTTTTGGCAGGAGCGAGCCATGCAGGTAAGTGCCGACACAGTTTCTATACACTGCCCCTTCGGTCTTATCCTTGCCGTTATTCCCTGAGCCCATGATCACCTTCCCCAAAGGAATAGTAAAATTTGAATTTTGAGTTTTGGATTTTGTTTTTGGGAATTGGGAATTGATGTATGTACGCCCTGAATGATTTTCAAATCCCACCAGAAATTTAGAGTTTGAGACATTAAGAGTGCTAGAGTTTAAGTGAGCAAAGTCTGGGTTAATTTTTACCACTACATTGCCTATCTGCCTTTTCTTGCTGGCAATGGTATAAGTGTCAAACAAAGAAATTCCCGTTATTTTTTTACCATCGGCGATTAAAAAATAGTGCCCGAAAAGCTGATAACTACCGCAGATCAAAAGCATGGGTGTATTTTTTTCGGCATAATCAAGCAGTATCTTTTTTTTGTTTTGCAAGTCTTTGCCGGCTTCCACTTGCTGTTGGTCCTGGCCTCCACCGGCAAAAATAAAATCAAAATAGTTTGCCTTCAACTCTTGGCCCAGGCTAACCCGCTCTATTTTTACTTTTAAATTTCTCTGCCGACAGCGGTAGGAAAAGGCCAAAATATTTCCTCTGTCCCCATAAATATTCAAGATATCGTAATAAAGCCAGGCGATTTTTAACATTTGTTCATTCCTCCCAGACATTAACGGAAAGACCCGCTTTGGTCAAATATTTTTTTAAAGCAAGCAAGGCGGTATATGTCGGTAGTATATACAAATTCTTTCTTCTTAATTGAAAAAAACGGGAAAAAGCGTTTATTAGCCTAGCTTCAACAATTGGTTTTTTAAAACCGCTGTATTTTGCCCTTAGGGCCATATCACTTGCCCTGCTGCCGCTGATAAAAAGGGCACTGGTTTTGTCCAGCAGTTTTTTAAAATTTACATCCCAAAGCCAGGAAATATCCCTCCCGTCAGCCAGATTATCATTTATTGCGATTAAAATATTCAGTTTTTGCTGATTTAAGACGAGCTGTTTGATTACCTGGTTAAAGCCTGTCGGGTTTTTAATAAGAAAAATTTTTATATGTTTTGAGTTGATATTGATGCTTTCTCCGCGGCCAAAAGCAGGCTGGAAGCTTTTGCAGTGCAAAAAAAGGGAGGCTTTTAATAAATTCTGGCTGGAAAGGAATGTAAAAATTGATAAAAAATTGTATACATTATAAAGACCAGGCAGAAATTCGTATCTTTTTTGAATGTTTCCTATTTTTGTGTAAATTGTAGAGCTATTTATGCTCAATAATACTTTATCTGCTGAGAATACA